>DATBIJ010000001.1:0-13309 GCA_036557025.1 Thermoanaerobaculia bacterium
GCGGCTCTCGGGGCGCCGCTCTTCGCATGGCTGCTGTTGCGTCAGCGTTGACGCCGGTTTTGGAGCTGCGCGGCGTGACCGCGGGCTACGGGCCGCATCTCGCGCTCGACGGCCTCGACGCATCCTTCGAGGCCGGTCGGATCTGCGCCGTGCTCGGAGAAAACGGCTCGGGCAAGAGCACGCTGCTGAAGCTGCTGGCCCGAATCGTGCGGCCGATGCGCGGCGAGATTCTTCTCGAAGGCCGGCCGCTGCTGACGCGGCCGCGGCGGGAGACCGCGCAACGGATCGCCTACGTGCCGCAGAGCGCGGAGCTGATCTTCCCGATTTCCTGTCGCGACCTGGTTCTGCAGGGCCGTGCGCCCCATTCCCGGAGCTTCTCCTCGGACGGTCCGGAGGATCTGCGCCTCGCCGAGGAGGCGATGGAAGCGTGCGACGTCCGCCACCTCGCCGACCGCGACGCGGCCGCGCTCTCGGGAGGCGAGCAGCGCCGCGTCCTGCTCGCGCGGGCGCTCGCGCAGGACGCCGGGATCTGGCTGCTCGACGAGCCGACCGCGAACCTGGATCCACGCCACCGCCTGGAGTTCCTCGCGGTTCTCCGGCGCGTGCACGCCGAGCGGCAGACGACGGTCCTGCTGGTCACGCACGAGATGGAGCTGGCGGCGGGCCTCGCCGACGCCGTCGTCCTGCTGCGGCGTGGCCGCACGCTGGCCGCGGGGTCGGTCTCGGAGATCCTGACCCCCGAGAACCTCCGCGCCGCGTTCGACGTCGAGGTCCGGCTCGAGGCCGCGGAAGAGGGCCGACTCCGCGTCGTGCCGGTCGGCCCCACCCGCTGACCAGTCCCGACAACCCGCTTGTTTTCAAGCGCTTGTGCCTAATCCTCGGATCGGGCCTCGCCGATCGCTTACGATTCGCCTTCCCATGTGGTTCCGGAAGGATCGTGCCCCGAAGGCCCCGCGCGAGATGCGCACCAGCCGAATGCCCGAGGGGCTCTGGGTCAAGTGCGAGATCTGCCAGCAGATCCTCTACAACAAGGAGCTGACCCGGAACTTCAAGATCTGCCCCAAGTGCGGTCATCACTTCCGCCTCTCCGCCCCCGAGCGGCTGCGGATGCTCTTCGATGACGAGCGCTGGGAGGAGCTCGACGGCAACCTGCGCTCCTCCGACCCCCTCCGCTTCAAGGACAACAAGCGCTACCGCGACCGCCTCCGCGAGGCCGAGGCGGGCGTGGGCCCGTCCGACGCCATCGTCGTCGGCCTGGGAACGATGGGGGGCGTCCCGGTCGTGATCGGGGCCATGGAGTTCTTCTTCATGGCGGGCTCGATGGGGTCGGTCGTCGGGGAGAAGGTGACCCGCGGCGCCGAGCGGTCCCTGCGGGATCGGCGTCCGTTGATCCTCGTCTCGACGTCGGGCGGCGCGCGCATGCAGGAGGGGATCCTCTCGCTGATGCAGATGGGCAAGATCTCCGCCGCGCTTTCCCGGCTCTCGGAGGCACGCGTGCCCTACATCTCCGTGATGACGGACCCGACGACGGGAGGCGTCACGGCCTCCTACGCGATGCTCGGAGACCTGAACGTCGCCGAGCCGCAGGCCCTGATCGGCTTCGCCGGCCCCCGCGTCATCGAGCAGACCATCCGGCAGAAGCTGCCCGAGGGTTTTCAGCGCTCCGAGTTCCTGCTCGAGCACGGCATGCTCGATCTGATCGTCGAGCGCGGCGAGATGAAGGAGACGCTCGTTCGCTGCCTTCAGCTGCTGTGGGACGGGTCGGGGGACGGCCGACGGTAGAGAGTCCTCCCGCGCTCGCGCGCCTCGAATCCCTCTCCCCGCGGGGCATGAAGCTCGGCCTGGCCTCCATCGACGAGCTCTGCGCGCGCCTGGGGCGCCCGGAGCGGGCCTTTCCCTCGGTCCTCATCGGGGGCACCAACGGCAAGGGATCCTGCGCGGCGACGCTCGCGGCGATCGCGCACGCGGCGGGTCGGCGCACGGGGCTCTACACCTCGCCGCACCTGATCGACGTCACCGAGCGGGTGCGCGTTTCGGAGCGGGACGTCTCCGCCGACGAGCTCGACGACGCGCTGCGACGTGTCTTCGCCGCCGCGGACGCGGCGCCGGAGGTGCCGGTCACCTACTTCGAGGCCGTGACGGCGGCGGCGTTTGCGATCTTTGCGTCGCGTGGCGTCGAGCTCGGCATCCTCGAGGTCGGCCTGGGGGGGCGGTTCGACGCGACCAACGTCGCGCCCGCGATCCTCTCGGCGGTGACCTCGATCGGGCTGGACCACACCGAGGAGCTCGGTCCGACGACCGACCGGATCGCCGCCGAGAAGGCGGGGATCTTCCGGGCGGGCAAGCCGGCGCTCTTCTCGGCGGAGGACGCCGCCGCGGCGGCGGTTCTCGAATTCGAGGCGGCGCGCCTCGGCGCGCTGGCGCACGACCTGCGCGCGGAGGTGGCGGTGGAGGTCGAGTCGACGGATCTGGCCGGAACGCGCCTCGTGCTGCGGACGCCGCGCGGGCTCGCCCGGCTCTCGACGCCGCTGCCGGGCCGCCACCAGGCGGTCAACGTGGCCGTCGCCGTGCGCGCCGCCGAGCTGCTCGCGCCGGAGGTTCCGGGCCTGACGCCCGAGGCCGTCGCGGCCGGCGTCGCCGGCGTGCGCTGGCCCGGACGCCTGGAAACGCTCTCGGACGGCGTCCGCGAGGTTGTGCTCGACGGCTGCCACAACGCCGACGGCGCCGCGCGGCTCGCCGGCTTCCTGGAGGATTCCGGGCTCACCGGGCGAACGGATCTCATCTTCGGCGCGATGGCGGACAAGGACATCGAGGCGATGGCGGGTTCGCTGTTTCCGCGCGTGCGCCGGGTGCTGCTGGTGCCGGCTCCCGGCCCGCGGGCCGCGACGCCGCGCGAGCTCTCCCGCCGCACCGCGGGGATTGGCGACACCGTCGAACAGGAGAGCCTGGCGGCGGCTCTGCGCACGTTGCGGGCCGATCCGAGTCGGGAACCTATAATCGTCGCCGGCTCGCTGTATCTGGTCGGGCAGGCCCGCGCGCTGCTGCGACCGGCCCCGCGCGGAGGAGGAGAGGCTCGGTGACGACGGCCGCGGACTCGTTCACGCGAGAGGCGTTCGAGCGGCTCGAGGAGGAGCGGCTCGCGATCTACGCGACCCGCAGCGCCGGCGCGCGCCGGCCGTACGGGCCCGTCGAGAGCCTCCCGGGCGACGTCCGGACGCAGTTCGCGCGCGACCGCGATCGCATCATTCACTCCAAGGCGTTTCGGCGCCTCAAGCACAAGACCCAGGTCTTCATTCCCTACGAGGGGGATCACTCCCGCACGCGCCTGACACACACGCTCGAGGTCTCACAGATCTCGCGCGGAACGGCCCGGGCCCTGGGATTGAACGAGGACCTCGTCGAGGCGATCGCGCTCGGACACGACCTCGGCCACACGCCCTACGGGCACTCCGGAGAGCGCGTCCTGGATCGGCTCCTGCGGGAGAGCCACCCGCAGGCCGGGGGCTTCAAGCACAACTACCAGTCCGTCCGCGTCGTGGATCGCCTCGAGCGCCGCTACGAGACCCCCGGCCTGAACCTGACGCACGACGTCCGGGAGGGCATCTTCAAGCACACGACGTGGAAGCGCTCCTTTCCCTTCCCGCTCGAGTTCCCCGAGGGGCTCGACTTCGAGTCCGGCGGCTCGCTCGAGGCCCAGGCCGTCAACTGGTGCGACGAGATCGCGCAGCAGACGCACGACCTCGAGGACGGCCTTCCCCTCACCGAGGAGGCGTCGATCGAGCCGCTGGAGATCTCGCGATGGGTCCGCGCCCGCCGTCCCGCCGCGAGCGATCCCGCCTTACGGCGGGCGTCCTTGATCCGTGGGATGATCGCCGCCCTCTCCGGGGACCTCGTCGAGGAGTCTCGTCGCCGCCTCGAAGCTTGGATGGACGCCGAATCGATCCGCACGCCGGCGCAATTCGCCGCCGCGCGCCCCCGCCTGCCCGGCGACTTGATCGCCTTCTCCGAGCGGGGCCGGGTCTGGTACCGGGAGCTGAAGGACTTCGTCTACCGCCACATCATCCATTCGTTCCCGGTGTCGCGCTACGACGGCCACGCGCGCCGAGTGATCGCCGGCCTCTTCCACGCCTACCGCGAGAACCCGCGCCTGCTGCCGGACTCGGTGCTGGAGTCGCTCGCGCGCGAGCTCTCCGTCCCCTTCCTGCGCGAGATCCCGCTCGCACGCGTCGAGGAGGAGGTGGCGCAGCACTATCATTCGAGGCCCGAGTTCCCCCGCGCGATCGCGGACTACATCGCCGGCATGACCGACAGCTATTGCGACGCCGACTACCGCGAGATCGTGGCGGGATGAGTAAGTCGTCTTGTCGAGGTGGTTTGACAGGAGTCCTCGGTCCAGAGTCCATGGTCCTGGGTCGAGGACCGAGGACGGAGAACCGAGGACCGAGGACTCACGGAACCGGAGTCACAATGCCCGGTAGAGTCCTCGGCGGCAACGGATGAGAATCTCCCGCGAGGAGGCCCCGTGAAGACCGACACGCTGCTGCCCGCCGCCGCCTTCCTGGACCGCGATCTCTCCGCGGTGGACCCCGAGGTTGCCGGCTGGATCGACGCGGAGCGGCGACGCCAGAACGATCACCTGGAGCTGATCGCCTCGGAGAACTTCGTCTCGCGGGCGGTGCGGGAGGCGCAAGGCTCGGTGCTCACGAACAAGTACGCCGAGGGCTATCCGGGCCGCCGGTACTACGGCGGCTGCGAGTTCGTGGACAAGATCGAGTCGGCCGCGATCGCGCGGGCCAAGGCCCTGTTCGGCGCCGAGCACGCGAACGTCCAGCCGCACTCCGGATCGCAGGCGAACATGTCCGTCTACCTCACGGCGCTGAAGCCCGGCGACACGATTCTCGGGATGGATCTCTCGCACGGCGGCCACCTCACGCACGGGCATCCGCTCTCCTTCTCGGGCCGCGAGTACAAGGTGGCCGCCTACGGCGTGCGCCGCGAGGACGAGCGGATCGACTACGACCGGCTCGCCGCGCTCGCGCGCGAGCACAAGCCCCGGATGATCATCGCGGGGGCGTCGGCCTACGCGCGGGCGATCGACTTCCGCCGATTCGGCGAGATCGCGGCGGAGGTGGGCGCGGAGTTGATGGCGGACATCGCGCACATCGCCGGCCTCGTCGTGACGGGACTGCACGAGTCGCCGATCCCGCACGCGGCCTTCGTGACGACGACGACGCACAAGACCCTTCGAGGACCGCGCGGCGGGATGATCTTCTGCCGCGCGGACCGCGCCAAGGACCTGGACCGCAACGTGTTCCCGGGCGTGCAGGGCGGGCCTCTCGAGCACGTCATCGCGGCCAAGGCCGTCGCGCTGGCCGAGGCCGCCACGCCCGAATTTGCCGACTACCAGCGGCGAATCGTCGCGAACGCGAAGGCCCTGGCGGAGGGAATCGCCCGGCGCGGGCACCGGCTCGTCTCCGGCGGCACCGACAACCACCTCGTGCTGGTCGACGTCGGGGCCGGCGGCCTCTCGGGCAAGGACGCCGAGAAGGCACTCGAGGCGGCCGGGCTCACCGCGAACAAGAACACGATCCCCTTCGACACGCGGCCGCCGATGGTCGCCTCCGGCATCCGCCTGGGAACTCCCGCGATGACGACGCGCGGGCTCGGCATCGCGGAGATGGACGTCGTGGCCGACGCCATCGCCCGCGTCCTCGCCGCGCCCGCCGATCCCGCCGTGCGCGACGCCGTGCGCCGGAGCGTCTCGGAGCTCTGCGCGGCGTATCCGCTGCCTTGACGCGGCGTCAGGCCGCGGCGCTCGCGGCGCTGGCGGTGATTCTCCTCGTGGGGCTCGCGCCGGAGCAGCCGCGCGAGATCTCGGGCCGGTGGCGAATGCTGGAGAGCGGCGCGGGCCGCAGCCTCGAGGAGCGGCGTTTCCGCGGCTCGGGCGCGGGCTTCGACAGGAACTTCCTCGTGTTCCTCGAGGCGCTGCGGCAGAGTGCGCCGCCCGGAACGACCGGAGTCGCGATCCTGGGTCCGCCTCCGGAAGGACCGCATCGCTACCTCGCCTCGTACCACCTCGCGCCCGTGCCCGTGCTGACCTCGCCGCGTCGCGTTCCTCCGAAGTGGATCCCGGTCTCCTACGGTCCGCCGCCCCCGGGATGGCGCGTGTTCGCTCCGCTCCCGGGCGGCGCGATGCTGGAGCCGGCGCTGTGAGCGAATGGATCGAATCGGTCGCCGCCGTCGAGGCCGTGCTGTTCGCCGCCGCCCTTGCCGGGTTCTTCGGCGCCCGCGCCCTGCTGCCCCGGGGCCGCGCGTTCTTCGCCGAGCGGCTCTCCTGGGGGCTCGCCCTCGGCCTCGCGCTGCTCGCCGCCGCTGCGGCTCTCTCGGCATCCTCCGGCGCGCGCCCCGGGCGCTGGGTGCCGGTCCTGCTGGGCATCGGGGCGATCGCCGCCGGGGCGCTGCTGCCCCGGCCCGTGGAGCGCGGCGCCGCCGTCGAGAGCGCCCCCGCGCGGCCGCTGGTCACCGGGATCCTGATCCTGCTCTGCGGCGCCGGCGTCCTGCTCTACTGCCTGCGCGCGCTGACCGAGCCGATGTGGTCCAACGACTACGTCGCGATCTGGGGCTTCAAGGGCAAGACGATCTGGGCCGAGGGGGCGATCCCCGAGCGGCTGTTCTCGTGGCCCTCGCTCGCGTATGCGCACCCGGAGTACCCGCTGGGCCTCCCGCTGCTCTACGCCGGGATCGCCGGCGCGCGGGGCGCCTTCGACGATCACGCGATGGCCGTGCTGTTTCCCTATCTGCAGATCGCGACTCTTCTCGCGCTGTACGGCTGGCTCCGGCGGCGGGGCGCGTCGGGCGCGACGGCGCTCGCCGCCGCCGCGGCGATCGCCTGCTTCTCGAGCCTCTACTCCGGCTTCCTCGTCGGGATGGCCGAGGTGCCGCTCTCCTTCGCCCTGCTGCTGTTCGGCGCGGCCCTCGCCGACGCCCTGGACCGGACGGACGACGGCGCCGTGCGCCGCGTGACCCTCGCCGCGGCGCTGCTCGCCTGCCTGAAGAACGAAGGGCTCTTCGCGATCCTGCTCGCGCTGGTGGGCCTCGGCGTCGCCCGGCTTCGCGGGCGCCGGATCCCCGCCTCGGTGGCAACCGCTGCGGCGCTGCCGGGCCTGATCGTGTTCCTGGCGCACCGTCTCGCCTTCGGCCGGCCGCCAATGCGCGACTTCGACTTCGGCCGGCTCGCCCCGTCGCGGTGGGGGGCGCTGCCGGCGCTCGCGGCGGAGGCATTCGCGGCCGCCGCGCGCATCGCCGTGCGCTCCTGGCCGCTGCTGGCCGCGGTCGCCCTGCTGATTCTGATCGGGCGGCGGGTGGAAACCGGAGACCGGCTGCTCGCGCTCGCCGCCGGGCTGCTCGCGGCCTACCTGCTCGTGCCGATCCTCTCGGTCGCGGGACCGCGCTGGCTCGTCGACACCACGCTCGCGCGGGTCACCGCGGCTCTGGCGCCGCTGCTCGCCGCAGGGATCGGCGTGAGAATACGCCGCTGACCAACGGAGGTCTCCGATGCGACACACGACGAGAATCGTCGCCCTGCTGTTGCTGGCCCTGTCGCTCGCCGCAAGCGCCGGCCGCGGCGCGGCGGCGGCTCCGACGGCCGTCTGCACGCTGACGAACCCGGCCTACTCGGGCTCCTGCGTCGTGCGGGAGTCGATCCCGGCGGGGCGGAGTGCGTCGGCGGTCTGCGGCAAGGTCCTCGAGTGCCTCAACGACACGTCCTGCTCGAGGAGCTACTGCAACGCCACCGAGGTTCGCGGCGGCTGGGTGCTCGAGTCGGCCGCAGAAGAGCGATAAGCCGCTAGCCGCGGCCGCGGTGGCGCCAGCGGATCCGGAACACGTCGGTCAGCGTCTGGATCGCGTCGGGCAGGACGCGGACCTTCGACTCCGGCGAGTTGAACCAGAGCACCGGCACCTCGGCGATGGCGATTCCGCGACGCCGGGCGAGGTGGAGGATCTCCACGTCGTAGGCGAATCGGTCGATCGTCGCCGCCGCAAAGAGCTCGCGCGCCACGTCTCCGCGGAACAGCTTGAAGCCGCACTGCGTGTCGCCGATTCCCGGGACCGCGAGCGCGCGGATGACCAGATTGCCGGCGCGCCCGAGCAGGACCCGGTGCCAGGGCTGGCGCCGGCGCACCAGCCCGACGTCGATGGCGCGCGATCCGATCGCGATCGGAGCCTTCGCGAGAAACGGGAGCAGCTTCTCGAGCTCGGAGAGGGGCGTCGAGAGGTCGACGTCGGAGAGCAGCACCATGTCCCCGCGGGTCGCCGCGACACCGGTGCGCAGGGCGGCGCCCTTTCCGCGGTTGACCTCATGGACGAGCACGGTCAGAGGGAGGCCCGCGGCGTCCGCCGCCGATCGGGCGAGCGCGACGGTGCCGTCGCGGGAGCCGTCGTCGACGAGCAGGACCTCCCAGGCGAGGCCTCCCGGCCGCTCCCGCACCCAGCGCGCGACCTCGACGAGGCAGGGCGCGATCCTGTTGCGCTCGTTGTAAGCGGGCAGAACGAGGGAGGCGGTTTCCATCGGGCGCGGCGCGGGGTCAGGCCTCAGCGGGCCGCGCCGTAGACGGCCTCGAAGACGAACTGGTAGCCGAACATCGTGGGCCAGACCCGGGCGGCCGCGAGTGCGGCGGCCCGAACGCCGCCGCGGAAGGGTGGCCGCCTCGCCAATGGGACGGCGAGCTCGATCGGCATCGCGGTCGCCTCGACGTGCCGGACTTGGAACCCGGATTCCTCCAGCAACGCCCGCGCGGTTCGGCGCGTGTAGAAGCGCAGGTGCGTCCGGTCGAGGATGCCGCGCTCGGTGTAGTCGAAGCGGCCGGCTCCCAGCGCCAGCCGTGTCGTCACGTTGGCGACGTTGGGGATCGAGACGAACAGCAGGCCCCCCGGCACCAACCAGTCGTGGAGCCGCGCGAGCAGGCGGGACGGCTCCGGAAGATGCTCGAGCACGTCCGCGCACACGGCGACGTCGAACTGCTCGGACCAGTCCCCGGCTTCCAGCGCCCCGGCGGTGCGCCACTCATCGTAGCCGCGCCGGGCATCCGGCGCGACGGGCGCCGGCTCGATTCCGGCCAGCCGCGCGCAGCGCTCGCGCACCGCGCGGCCGAGGTGTCCTCCCGCCGCTCCGATCTCGAGCAGCCGGCGGCCGGCGGGCAGATCCAGGATCCGCCGTCTGAGGATGTCGTGGGAGGACCCCGGAATGTCCTTCCAGGGATAGTGCTCTTCGGTCAACGCGGCAAGTGTAGCCGAGCCCTCCGAATGGACGACCGACGGCGGAGCGCCGATCACGAGCAGGCTGCTGAAAAATGGATGCGGGCGTCGTGTCCGGCACTTTGCAACCGGCGTCCATTCCCGATCGTGATCGAGTGTTTCGCCGATGCCCTACGATGTGCGCCGGCAAAGTGCCGTCCACCCTCCGGGTTACGGCGGCGTAGGGTCATCTGCGGCGTCAGCGCTCCTCGCCGATGCACGAGCATCGCCGTCGTCGCGCTTCCTTGCATCTGACCCCACGGCGCTCGTAACGCCATCCCACACCCTTTTTCAGCAACCTGCTACTACACCCGGAACTTCTGCGCGATCGGATAGCGCCGCCCCGCGCCGAAGGAGCGCGCAGTGACCTTCGGACCCGGCGGCATCTGGCGGCGCTTGTACTCGCTCTTGTCGATCCGGCGCGCGATCTCGCGGGCCACCGCGAGCGAGGTCTTCGCGCGCCTGGCGGCGCGCGCGGCGGGGAGCGAGAGATCCACGATCGCCTCGATGAGCGGATCCAGGCGGTCGTAGGGGGGAAGCGAGTCGGAGTCCTTCTGGTCGGGCCGCAGCTCCGCGGAGGGTGGCTTTCGCATCGTCGATTCCGGGATCACCTCCGTGTCGCGGTTGACGTCCTCGGCGATCCGGTAGACGAGCGTCTTCGGCACGTCCGAGAGCAGGGCGTAGCCGCCCGCCATGTCGCCGTAGAGCGTGCAGTAGCCGACGGCGATCTCGGACTTGTTGCCCGTCGAGAGCACGAGGTATCCGTGGCGGTTGGAGAGCGCCATCAGGAGCGCGCCGCGGATGCGGGCCTGGAGGTTCTCCTCGGTCGTGCCCGAATCGCCGGCGACGTGTTGCGCCAGCGTCGCGCGATAGGCCTCGAAGACCCTTCCGATCGGGATCTCCACGCAGCGGATCCCGAGGCGCCGGGCGAGCTCCCGGGCATCCGTGAGGCTGCCGGGGGAGGAGTAAGGCCCGGGCATCGCGACCCCGAGCACGTTCTCCGCTCCCAGTGCCTCGACGGCCAGCGCCGCGGTCAGCGCCGAGTCGATGCCGCCGGAGAGCCCGAGCACGGCGTTTTCGAACCCGCACTTCCGCGCGTAGTCGGCCAGCGCCAGCACGAGCGCGCGCCGAACCTTGCGCACGCCGGATTCCTCCGCGACGATCGGTCCCCGTCCTCCGGGCATCTCGAGGACCCAGAAGTCCTCGGCGAAATCGCGGGCGCTCGCGACGAGTCGACCCGACTTGTCGAACGCCATCGAGGCGCCGTCGAAGACGAGGTCGTCGTTGCCTCCGACGAGGTTGCAGTGCACGAGCGGGACGCGGGTGTTCCGCGCGATCTGGCGCATCATGCGGCGCCGCACGCCCTCCTTGCCCATCGTGAAGGGCGACGCGGAGATGTTGACGTGGAGGTCCAGCCGCAGCGAGGGAATCTCGGCGACCGGATCCGTGCGATAGAGCGGCCGTTTCCAGAAGGTCTTGTCGTTCCAGATGTCCTCGCAAATCGTCACGCCGACGCGGCGCCCGCGGATCCGCAGCACCATCGAACGGTCCCCCGGCTCCAGGTAGCGGCCTTCGTCGAAGACGTCATAGGTCGGCAAGAGCCGCTTGCGGTACGTCCCGACGCGCCGGCCGCCGCTCGCGGCGATCGCGGCGTTGAACACGCGCCGACCTCGCCGGTCCCGGTTGGGCTCGAGCCCGCCGAAGATCCAGGTCGCGCGGCCGGACGCTCGCGCGATGGAATCGGCGGTGCGCGCCGCCTCCGTGACGAATGACTCCCGCTCGAGCAGGTCCTTCGGGGGATAGCCGCAGACCGCGAGCTCGGGAAAGAGCACGAGATCCGCGCCCTCCTTCTCGGCCCGCCGACCGAAGGCGACGATCTTCTTCGCGTTGCCCGCAAAGTCTCCGACCGTCACGTCGATTTGAGCGACGGCGATCCGGAGCCCCGCGGCAGCCCCGGAGCGCCGCCGGCTCGGTGCCGGCCGCCGCGTCTTCCCGGTCATGACGACGGAGAGCCTACGAAAGGCCGGGCTCTTCGGCGACCAGAGACCGTCCCGAAAGGCGATCGGCGGGCGTCGGCCGAGAGGGGTCCCGGGAGGTCCAGAGCAGCGGCAGGCCGAGACCGACGCCCGTCAGGGCGGTCCCGATCCAGCGGCGGACCGCTTCGACCGGGGCGAGGTTGCGCGCCGGGCCGCCGGCGGAGAGCCCGGAGAGCGCCATCCCCAGCGTTTTTCCGAAGAGGACGAGCGGGAGGACGGTCGCGAAGAAGGAGTAGACGAGCGCGAACGCGGCGGCCCAGGCGAGTCCCTCGGGACGCGGACCGCGTCCCCGGAGGGTCACCGCGAGCAGCAGGCACGCCGCGACCGCGAGGAACACGGCCGCCACGTCGGCGGCCAGCGCCCGCGCGCGCGGCCCCAGCGTCGCTGCCGCGACGAGATCGAGCTTCTCGGTCACCGCCGGGGCGGCGGGCGCGGCCGGGACGCCGTGGAGAGGAAAGTCCGCCAGGGACTCTTCGGGCGGGTGGGTGCGGAATCGTCCGGTCAAGGCCGCGGCTGAACGTGGCGGACGTAGATCCGGCCCAACAGGTCGAGGTCGGCCTTCAGGTAACGCTCGGCGAACTTCTTGTGCCGGTTGGCCTGCACGTCCTGCGGATCCAACTCGATGACCTCGTTGAAGCTCTCGATCGCGCGCGGGAACAGCCCGCTCTGGAGGTGGGAGATTCCCAGGTTGTAGTAGGCGCGCTGCAGATACGAGCGTGCGTCGGCGTTGTCCCGTTCCGCCTGGTAGATCCTCCAGAGGATCGGGATCGCCGTCTCGTACTCCCCCTCGTTGTACAGCTTCACCGCGGGCGTGAGCTCGGCGACTTTCTCCGACGCCATGGCCATCGCCTGGGTGAACGACGGGTCGTTGCCGAACGACGGCGCGGCGATGTGGAAGTCGCGCAGGGCGTCGATGTAGCGCTTTTCGACCAGGGCCTGCTCGGCGGTCGCGCGCACGCGCGCGGGGACCGCCTCTCCGCTCGGAGCCCCGGGGCCGGGGGCGGCGCCGCCGCCCTCGACGATCGTGGCGCCCGGCCCGCCTCCCGGCGCGCTGCCGGCCTGGAGAGAGGCGATCATCTTCTGCGCCGCGTCATGGTCGGGGGAGTCCTCGGGAATCCTCCGCAGCTCGGCGAGGGCTTCCGCCTCCTTGCCCTCCTTGATCAGCGCCAGCGCCCTTTCGAACGTTGCCGGCGCCTGCCCGGCCGCCGCGCCGCCACCGGCAGCTCCGCCCGGGCCGGCGGTCTTCGGCGAGCGCATCAGGAACCACGCGGCTCCCGCGGCGAGCGCGAGGAAGGCGACGACGGGAATCAGCACCTTGGGAGAGAGCGAGGGGAGGCTCAGACCCTTCTTCTTCGGCTTCGACTTGATCTCGGGCTTCGCCGCCGCCGCGGACTCGGGAGTCGTGCGCGTCGACGCCGCTGCGGCCGGGGGGGCCGCATTGCGGTTCATCTCCTCCTCGATGCGGTCCATGTAGAAGCGCGCCGTGGGCTCGTTCTCGTCGACCGCGAGGACCTTCAGGAAGCGCTCGCGCGCGAGAGCGAATTCGCCGGCCTCGAACGCGTCGCGGCCCGCCTTGAGGCCGTCGGACACCACGCGGTTGCCCTCGGCCATGTCCTGCCGGGCCCGCTCGATCCGCTCGACGGCCTCCGAGTTGTTGATGTCCATCAGGAAGATGCGGGACCAGACCTCGATCGCCTGCTGGCGATCGCCGCGCTCGGCGGCCTCGTCGCCCTGCCGCAGCAGTGCCCCGATCTCGTCGTCCCCGCCGGCGCCCCCGACCGGCTCGGGCTCGGGCTCCGGCTCCGGCGCGTAGCGTGGGGCCGGCGGCATCCCGGAGGGGAAGGCGGGCGCATCGATGGGCGCCGGCGGCTCCTCCGCGACGTCGGAGGTGCCCCACATGTCGGCCGGCGATCCCGGAGCGGCCAGGGGCGAGGACGCTCGTCCTCCCGCCGGCGGGATCACGCGCGTGTCGGGGCCGT
>DATBIJ010000002.1:0-9517 GCA_036557025.1 Thermoanaerobaculia bacterium
CCGAGTACGTCTCCCAGCTGATCGAGGCCTACAACTACTACTTCTACCACTACGAGGAGACGCCGCTTCTCGTCGTGGACACCAACGAGATCGACTTCGTCAACCGCCCAGCGGACTTCGAGGATCTCGTCGCGCAGATCCAGAAGGCGCGGCGCGGCGTGCAGTACTACGTCCCGGCAGGGGCGCCGGGGCGGTAGGACAGGGGACGCGCCGCCCACGAGGCCGATTGAACCCGGAACCCCCCTCCCCTCCCGCCCTATAATTCCTTCCATCGCCCCGGCCGGCGGCGATCCCGGATTTTCGGGACGTCGACCTGGCGGGAAGGGAGCGAAGATGAAGCGCCTGCCCGAAATCTCCCCGGTCACGGTTCCCGCGATCTCCGCGGCCAAGGGCCGCGACAAGATCGCCATGCTCACGGCCTACGACGCCCCGACCGCCGCCCTGATGGACGAGGCGGGGATCGACGTTCTGCTCGTGGGCGACTCGCTGGAGATGACCGTCTACGGCGAGCCCAACACGCTGACCGCCAAGATGGACGTGCTGGTGCGCCACACCAGGGCGGTCTCGCGGTCGGCGAAGCGCGCGCTGGTGGTCGGCGACATGCCGTTTCTGTCCTATCAGACGAGCCCCGGCGAGGCCGTCGCCAACGCCGGGCGCTTCCTCGCCGAAGGCGGCTGCGCCGCGGTCAAGGTGGAGGGAGGGCGGCGCATTCTTCCGGCCGTCCTCGCGATCCTGGCCGCCGACATCCCGGTGATGGGGCACGTGGGCCTGACCCCGCAGTCGTATCGCAAACTCGGCGGCTACAAGGTCCAGGGCAAGAACAGCGACACGGCGAAGGAGGTCTTCGACGACGCGGCCGCGCTCGCGCAGGCCGGTTGCTTCGCGGTCGTGCTCGAGGCGGTGCCGCGCACGCTCGCCGCGGAGATCACGCGCGCTCTCCCCATCCCGACGATCGGCATCGGCGCGGGACCGGATTGCGACGGCCAGGTTCTCGTCTTCCACGACTTCGTGGGGCTGACGCGCGATCTCTCGCCGAAGTTCGTCCGGCGCTACGCGGAGCTCGCGCCGATCATTCGCGACGCGGCGAAGGCCTACGCGAAGGACGTGCGCGAGGGAAGCTTCCCGAGCGACGCCGAGTCTTACGTCGCGGACGGCGCGCCGGCGTTGCGGCGCGTCTATTGATCACCGTCACGTCGCTTCCCGAGCTCCGCGGAGGCGTCGCGGGCGCTCGCGACTCCGGCAAGTCCATCGCCTTCGTGGCGACGATGGGCGCCCTGCACGCGGGGCACCTCGCGCTCGTCGCGCGCGCGAAGACGGAGGCGGACTTCGTCGTGGTGTCGATCTTCGTCAACCCTCTGCAGTTCGCGGCGAACGAGGATCTCGCGCGCTACCCTCGAGTGCCGGAGAAGGACGCGGCGCTGCTCGACGGCGCCGGCGCGGACCTCGTCTATCGTCCCGACGAGGGCACCTTCTACGCGAAGGGGTTCTCGACCGCCGTGGAAGTCTCCGGCGTGACGGAGGGCGGGGAGGGCGAGGTGCGGCCGGGACACTTCCGCGGCGTGGCCACCGTCGTTGCGAAGCTCTTCCTGCAGGTGACCCCGGACGTCACCGTCTTCGGCCGCAAGGACCTCCAGCAGGTCGCGGTCGTCCGGCGCATGATCCAGGACCTGGATTTCCCGATTCGCCTCGTCGTCGCCGACACCGTGCGGGAGCAGGACGGCCTCGCGCTCTCCTCGCGCAACGCCTACCTCTCCCCGGAGGAGCGCCGGCAGGCGGCCGCGCTGCCCCGCGCGCTCTTCGCCGCGCGGGAGCTCGCCGCACACGGCGCCGGCGACCCCAACCTGCTCTCGCGCGTCACGCGCGACGCGCTGGAGGACGCCGGCTTCGAGGTCGACTACGTTCAGATCGTCGATCCCGAGACGATGCGTCCGCTCGAGCGGCTCTCCCCCGGAGCGACGATCGCCGCCGCGGTCCGCGTCGGCAGGACGCGCCTGATCGACAACGTGCCCTTGCTCGCGGGCCCGGAAGGCGGTTAGATCCGTCTGTCATGTCGACCACGGCGCCTCCGGAAACCAGGCCCGCCCTCGCCGAGGATCCCTTCCTCTTCGGCGGCCGGCCCTTCTCCTCCCGGCTGATCGTCGGGACCGGCAAGTACGCGAGCTTCCCGCTGATGAAGGAGGCGCTCGAGATCTCCGGCTCCGAGATCGTGACCGTGGCGGTTCGGCGCGTGAACCTGACCGACCGCGGCAAGGAGTCGCTGCTGGACTGGATCCCGCGCGGGATGACGCTCCTGCCCAACACCGCCGGCTGCTACAACGCCGAGGACGCGGTGCGGGCGGCGCGGCTGGGCCGCGAGGTCGGCCTCTCCGACTGGGTCAAGCTCGAGGTCCTCGGGGATCCGGACACGCTCTGGCCCGACAACGAACAGCTGCTCGCCGCGACGAAGACGCTCGTCGCCGAGGGCTTCACCGTGTTTCCCTACACCTCGGACGATCCGATCGCATGCCGCAAGCTCGAAGAGGCCGGCGCCGCAGCGGTGATGCCGCTCGGTGCGCCGATCGGCTCGGGTCTGGGAATCCAGAACCCGAACAACCTGGCGATCATCCTGGAGCGCGCGAAGGTGCCCGTCATCGTCGACGCCGGCGTGGGCACGGCCTCCGACGCCTGCGTCGCGATGGAGCTGGGCGCGCACGGCGTGCTGATGAACACCGGCATCGCCTCCGCGGCGAACCCGGTTCGGATGGCGCGCGCGATGCGCGACGCGGTGCGCGCGGGACGCGACGCCTTCCTCTCCGGCCGGATCCCCCGGCGCCGCTACGCGACGGCCTCCTCCCCCCTGGAGGGGCGCGTCGGCAGCTAGCAGGTTGCGACGCTTTCCGCCAACCCCCGTTCCGGCAAAGCGTTAGGGTCTCCTGTCCGGCCGGACAGGCAGACCCGTCCTTTGGCACGGGAGGCGCTCGAACGCCCGGAGTCTTCGAAATCTCTTGCGCCCCCGAAGAGGCGCGTGCTACTTTGCGGCAACTTAGCAGCCCCGCACAATCCGGACCTACGCCTCTTTATGTTTGCCCATCCCCCATCCGTCCGCCCCAGCGGGGAGGCGTGCGCGCGTCCGAAAGGAGGTCGGTCCTAGAGAGCTTCCTTTCGGCGCCTCGCGCGCCACGACTCGGATTCGAAACGTGTATTCAGTGTTTTCCTTTTTAGAAACCGGGCTCCGGAAGGGCCCGGGAGGGTTCAAAAACCCGGGAGATCGATTCGTTCCATGATGCAGCAGCAGTTCGTTGACAAGAACATCACGTGCGTCGATTGCGGTTCCGTGTTCCTGTTTTCGGCCGACGATCAGGAGTTCTACGCGCGCAAGGGCTTCACCAACGAGCCCAAGCGGTGCAAGGTCTGCCGCGACAAGCGCAAGGCCTCGTCGGGAGAGTCGCGCGAGCGGCAGTTCTTCGACGTGACCTGCGACGGTTGCGGAAAGCAGACCCAGGTTCCGTTCAATCCCACCAATGGGAAGCCGGTGTACTGCCGCGAGTGCTACACGGCGCGGCGCGCTCAAGCCTACTGATCTCTATTTCGTTCGTCCCTAAGCCCCGGCGATGCCGGGGCTTTTTTGTTATCTTCCTCCAGGTTCGCGGCGCGGCCGCGGGCCTCACATGACCGTCATGAGCCTGGAGAAAACGGCGCGGCCGGCGGCCGCCCTTGCGCTGGACGCCGCCATCGGCAACACGCCGCTCGTCGAGCTGGCCCGCTTCGCGCCGGGCGGCGCCCGCGTCTTCGCGAAGCTCGAGGCCTTCAACCCGGGCGGCAGCGTCAAGGACCGGATCGCGAAATCCATGCTGGACGACGCGGAGCAACGCGGGCTGCTCGCGCCCGGAGGGACGATCGTCGAGCCGACCTCCGGAAACACCGGCGTCGCGCTCGCGATGTTCGCCGCCGCGCGCGGTTATCGCTGCATCGTCGTGATGCCGGAGGGATACGGGGCCGTCAAGGCCCGCATCATGGAGGCCTTCGGCGCGACGGTGATCCGCACGCCGGCGGAAGAGTTGATGTCGGGGTCGATCGAGCGCGCGAAGCAGATCCTCGCCGACACCTCCGGCGCCTTCCTCCCGAACCAGTTCTCCAACCCCGTCAACCCCCTCACCCACTTCGAGACCACCGGACCCGAGATCGCCCGCGCGCTCGAGGGCCATCGCATCGACGCGATCGCCATGGGCGTCGGCACCAGCGGCACCTTCCTCGGTGTCGCGCGCTACCTGCGCCAGTCGAACCCCGCGCTGCTGCGAGTCGCCGTCGAGCCGCAGGGCTCCATCCTCGGCGGCGGCGAGCGCGGCCCGCACCAGGTCGAGGGGATCGGCCTCTCCTTCTGGCCGGAGATCCTCGACCGCTCCGTGATCGACGAGGTGCTCACGGTCACCGACGCCGAGGCGTTCGCCGCGTGCCGGGAGCTGGCACAGACGGAAGGACTGCTCGCCGGCGGCTCCTCGGGCGCCGCCGCGGAAGGCGCGCGGCGCGTCGCGCGTCGCCTCTCCCCCGACCAGATCGTCGTGACCCTGCTCCCCGACGGCGCGGAGCGATACCCGGATCAGGGAATCTTCGGGAGATAGCGGAGGACCCGTGGGCTTTTCGACCGACTGCATCCACGCCGGCAACGCGCCGGATCCCGCGACCGGGGCCGTCACGGTTCCGATCTACCAGACCTCGACTTACGTTCAGGAAGGCCTGGGCAAGCACAAGGGCTTCGAGTACGGCCGCACGCAGAACCCGACGCGCGCGGCGCTGGAAGAAAACGTCGCGACGCTCGAGGGGGGCGCGGGCGCTCGGGCCTTCGCCTCCGGCATGGCGGCGATCACCGCCGTCTCGAGCTTCGTGAAGGCCGGCGACCACGTCGTCTGCTCGAACATGACCTACGGCGGGACGTACCGCTACTACGCGAAGATCCTCGCGCGCTACGGCGTCGAGTTCTCCTTCGTCGACACGGACAACGAAGAGACCGTGCGCCACGCGTTTCGCAAGGAGACGCGCCTGCTGCACCTCGAGACGCCGACCAACCCGACGATGCGCCTGGCGGACATTCCGGCCCTCTCGAGGATCGCCCACGAGCGGGGAGCCCTCGTCGTCGTCGACAACACGTTCTGCTCGCCGTACCTGCAGCAGCCGCTCAAGCTCGACGCCGACTTCGTCGTGCACTCCGCGACGAAGTTCTTGAACGGCCACTCCGACTCGGTCGGCGGCATCGTCGTGGCCCGCGCGAAGGAGCATCTCGAGTGGCTCGCCTTCGTCCAGAACGCGGCCGGCGCGATCCTCTCGCCCATGGACTCCTGGCTGACCCTGCGGGGCATCAAGACTTTGGTCGTGCGCATGGAGCGCCACGAGGCGAACGGGCGCGAGATCGCCCGCCATCTCGCGGCGCACAAGAAGGTCACCCGCGTTCATTATCCCGGCCTGCCGGATCATCCCCAGCACGATCTGGCGCGGCGCCAGATGCGCGGCTTCGGGGCGCTGATCTCCTTCGAGCTGGGCTCCTTCGAGAAGGCGAAGGCCTTCCTCTCCCGCCTTCGGCTGTGCTCGCTCGGCGAGAGCCTGGGCGGCGTCGAGACGCTGATCTCGCATCCGGCCACGATGACGCACGGCTCGATTCCGGAGGCGGAACGCAACCGGCTGGGGGTCACGCCGGATCTCGTGCGCATCTCGGTCGGAATCGAGGACGTCGAGGACCTGAAGGCGGACCTCGACCAGGCTCTCGCGGAGCTCTGAGCCCGGGCGCCGGCCGGCGCGGTGCATTTCGTGACCATCGTCGCCCTGCTTCTCGCCGCCGCGGTCTCGCCGACGCCGGCGCCCGCGCCGACTCCGGTTCCCTGCGTCTCGGGCGCTTCGGCAGCTTCGCTTCCGCAGGAGTTCCTGGGCCTGATCAACGCCGCCCGCAAGCGCCGCGGCCTCTCGGCGCTGCGGCTCTCGGAACCTCTCTGCCGCTCTGCCCGGACACGCGCCGAAGCGATCGGCAAGGGCTCCTCATCGCTCGACGCCATGGAGGGCGAGAACTTGCTCTCGGTCCTCGAGCGGGATGGCTACGAGGCACGCTACGCGGGAGAGCTGCTCGTGCAGGCGAGCGGAACGCCGCGGGAGATCGTCGCCGGCTGGAGCCGCGACCTCATGGCGAACGAGGGATTCGGCGAGCCGGCGGCGCGCGATCTGGGCGTCGGAGTCTCGGAGCTCGAAGGGACGCCGCTCTACGTGTTCTTCTTCGCGCAGGGCGCCGCCGAGGAATTCCGCGAGCGCACCGGAAGCATCGCCGAGCGCGACGCGGTGCTGGCGAAGATGCTCGATCTCGTCAACGCGCAGCGCCGCAAGCTCCGCGATGGCGCCGTCGCCCTGAAGCGAAACTCCCTGCTCGACCGCGCCGCTCAGGGACACGCGGACGACATGCTCGCCCGCTCCTACTACGGGCACGAGAGCCCGGAGGGACGCGACGCCTGGTACCGCGCCCGAGCGGCGGGATATCGCGCGCTGATGATCGGCGAGAACGTCGCGCAGGGTCAGAGCTCGCTCGAGGAAGTCATGAAGGGTTGGATGGACAGCCCCGAACACCGGAAGAACATCCTGAATCCCGAGTTCACCGAGGCGGGCTTCGGCGTCGCGGTCGGCAAGAACGCGCAGGGCTATCAGGTGCTCTGGGTCCAGGTGTTCGGAAAGCCGCGTTGAGCCGAACCTCGCACCGACCGGCGCCGAGGTCTACCGCACCAGCGCGATTCCCTCGGCGCCGGGGGCGAGCGTGATCTCCTGCGGCATCCAGTCTCCCTCGATCCAGACGATCGTCTGCGATTCGAGCTCCTTCTGGAGCCTGCGCAGCGCGGCGCGCATGGAGGAGTTCGTCGAGGCGTCCTCGACGGCGCTCCAACCATCGGCCGCCCAGACCTTCGGCTTCTCGAGCGACCAGACCTTCAGGGGAACGCGAAGCTTCTCCAGATAGCGCTCGACGCGCTCGGCGGGGTTCTTTCCCCAGTCGGGCGAGTCGCTGGAGAGCACCAGCAGCACCGCGCGGCGGCAGCCGCAGGCGTAGGCCGCCTGGCCCGCCATCGCGGTGGCGTCGGCCCAACGCAGCGGCGGATTGACGGGAGCGAGCGGATGCTTGGGGGCCGTCAGCAGCCAGAAGAGTCCACCCTCACCGGCTTCGATCGCGGGCGTGACCTCGAAGAGGATCGCGTCGGACGACATCCCCGGATAGCTGGCCGATGAGGCGTGCGCGAAGGGCCACACGATGCGCAGGCGCGTGCCGGGCAAAGACAGGTCGGTTCGAAGAGGCGGCCGCGCCCCGCCCGCTGCGCGCGCGGAATCGGACACCAGGGGCCGGACCACGACGAGCTCCGCCGGACCGTCTTCGACCGCGACGACGGTCGCCGGCCGGCCTCCCGCCAGCAGGTAGCGCCCGGCGGCGGCGGCGCCCCCCTTCAAGCGCACCGGGACCGCCGTGAGCTGGCCGGCGGCCTTCTCGTCCTGCGGGACGCCGAGCACGGCGGCCGCGCTCGATCGCGCGCCGCCGGGGAACTCGATCTCGGCGGTCAGCAGCGTGCCGCGGCCGCGATCCGCGGCCGGCAGCGCGATCTTCCCGGACGGATCGACGACCAACGGCTGTCCGTCCAGCGCCGCGCGCAGCGCGGAGGGCTTCTCTCCCTGGAGGCCACCCCACGCGAGCCGCGCCGAGCGCGCCTGCCCGGAGCCGTCGCGCTCGAGGTGGATTTGGAGCTCCGCCGAGGAGCGCGGCAGGTTCAGATGCTGGTCCGCGCGCGCGATCTCTTCGCCCAGGTCGTCGAGGCCCACGGCCGTCAGCTTCCTCGGGACGAGCTCGTGCCCCAGATCGATCGCCGTGCGCCAGGGCGGCGAGAGGATGCGAGCGATCTCGCGGCCGTCCAGGAGCAGGCGAACCTCCTCGACGGGTCCCGCGACGTTCAGCGCGACCGGTTGGACGCCGGTCACCATCCCGACGAAGAGCGACGCGAAGGCCACCGAGGCGGCGGATCTCATCGCGGGTGCGCCGCCGGCGTCAGTCGACCAGCTCCATGTCGCGGACCCAGGGCGCCAGCGCGATCTCCTGCGGGAGATGCCGTCCCTCGAGCCACACGATCCACTGCGTGTCCAGATCCTGCCGGAGATCGTCGAAGGCATCGGCCAGGCCGAAGTAGCTCGAGATGTCGCGCACGTTCTCCCACTGCGCGGCCGCCTTCGCCTTCTTCCCCGCCAGCGACCACACGTGGATGGGAACCCGGACGCTCTCGAGGTACCGGCGCACCATCCCGGGCTCGTGCCGGCTCTCGTCGTCGCTGGTCGCGCCCAGGACGAGCACGACCGCGCGGCGGGCGTAGCTTCCGAAGGCGTTCAGGCCCGCGACCGCCGTCGCGTCGGTGAAACGGCGCGGCGGGGCCTCGCCTCCCGAATACGAGATGCGCGTCAGCAGCCAGTGCAGGCCCCCTTCGTTGGGCGTGAAGTCCCGGGACCCCTCGAAGAGCTCTGCGACGACGCCCTTCTGGATGTACGGCCTCGCGATGGGCCAGAGGATCGAGACACGATCCTCCGACGGCAGGCGCAGCAGGACGCGGCTGTCGATGACGCCGCTCGGCGAGCCCACGCCCCGCATCGCCCGCGGCCGATCGCCGATCCGCGCGCGGGCCTCCTGGAGGCCCAGGTCGCGTACGAGCACGACGCGCGCCCGCCCCCGCTCCACGGCCGCGATGGGCACGGGCGCGCCGCGGCGCAGGAACGCGCCCTCGAGGCGGGCCTGCGGCGGCGGCTTGTTTCCCTTGCGGACGCGGACCGGAATCGCGGTCAGCTCCGTCTGCGCGCGGTCGGCGGAGCCGCCGCCGAGCACCGCGGCGGCGCGCGCCTGCAGGTTGCCCGGGAACTCGAGCTCCGCCGAGAGGATGTGCGGCAGCGAGGCCTCGTAGAGCGGAAGCTCGGTGCGCCGGCCGGCGTCGACCACGAGCGGCGTGCCGTCGAAAGTCACCGAGAGCTTCTCCGGCTGCGCGGAGAGCAGGCTCCCCCAGACGAACCGCGCCGCGACCGCGCGGCCGGAGGGATCCCGCTCGAGCAGGATCTCGACCTCGGCCGGGGGACGCGGAAGGTTGATCCACTGGCGCGCGCGCCCGGTCTCCTGGCCTTCGGGGTCGTAGGCGATCGCGACGAGCTCGTGGGGAAGGTACTGCCCGCCGAAGTCGATCCTCGCGCTCCAGGGCGGCCCGGAGACCGTGCCGATCGTCCGGCCGTCGAGCTCGATGGCCACCGCGGCGACCGCCGGCCCGACGATCAGGGAGACGCTCGAGGAGCCCGCGACCAGTCCCAGGAAGAGCGTCGCAAACGCGACCATGGAGAGAAATGGTAGCCGCGCCGGGCCAAAGTGTCGCTAAGCTCTCAGCCCGAACTTAAGCCTTAGCGGACGGGGGGCCCGAAACATGGCACGGACACCGCTCTTTCGCCTCCTTCGGAGGTCGTATCGGATTGCGCGCGAGTCCCTCGCCTCTCCCATGCCGGCGCG
>DATBIJ010000003.1:0-6176 GCA_036557025.1 Thermoanaerobaculia bacterium
GCGCGGAGATCGGGCCCGAGCTCGCGGATCTGGGCACGCACACGGATGTCGCGGTCCATGAGGGCCGGACGCTGTCCAACAAGGCGCCGGGGCTGTCGGTCGCCGCCCTGCCGGGTTACCGGCTGATGCGGCTGTGGCTTCCCATGCCCCGCTCGCTGGAGGACTGGCTCGTCTTCTACGGAGCACGCGTGCTTTCGGTGACGCTCGCCGTGGTCGGGGCGTTGATCCTCTTCGTCCGCCGCGCCCTGCGGGAAGCCTCGCCGTCGCCGCTTCTGCCTCTCTGGCTCTTCGCGCTGCTCTTCGCGACGCCCTTTGCGGTCTACGCGCGCTCGTTTTTCTCGCACGCCTTCGCCGCGGCGCTGCTGTTTGCCGCCTACACCCTCGCCGTGCACGAGCGCCGCGCCCTCTCCGCCGCCGTCGCGGGCCTGCTCGCGGGAATCGCGGTCGCGGCGGAGTATCCCCTCGCGGTGATCGCGGTGACGCTGGCCTTCGCCGTGGCGATGCGCCGGTCCTGGACGCGCCTCGCGGTCTTTCTCTCGGGAGCCGCGGTCCCGGCCGCCGCGCTGGCGATCTACCACGCCAAGTACTTCGGAGGCGTGTTCCGCTCCCCTCCCGCGGCCAGCGCCAGCTACGCCGAGGTCGTCGACCACGGCCTCGTCGGGATCGGCTGGCCCTCGCTCTCGTCGCTCGCGGGCTTGTTCTTCGATCCCGCGCACGGGCTGCTCTATTTCTCACCCTTTCTCATCCTGTGGCCCATCGTCGCCGTCGCGGCCATTCCGCGTCTGCGACAGCAGCCCGCCCTGCTCGTGCCGGCGGTGGGACCGCTGCTGCTGCTGCTCCTGATCTCCGGCTACCTCCCTCCGCACTGGCGCGGCGGCTGGGCGCTGGGGCCGCGCTACCTCTTCGGGGGCATGCTGCTCGTCGGCTGGCTGCTCGCGGTGCGCGTCGCGCGGCCCCTCTCCGCCCGCGCCGGCGCCGCGCTTCTCGCCACGGTCTCTTATGGCGCCGTCGTTCTGGCCGTCATGGGATCGACCTTCTGGACGATTCCGTACGGAGCGAACAACCCGGCACGGACCGTGTCGCTGTATCTGCTCGAGCGCGGCATCGCGGAGTTCAACCTGGGGATCGCGGCCGGACTGCCGCCGATCGCGTCGCTGCTGCCGCCTCTGCTGGCGGGCATGTTCGCGCTCGCGGCCGCGGTGCGCGCCACGAACATGACGGGCTGGCCCCGGCGCGCGGGGCTGGCGGTCGGCGTCGCGACGTCGCTGCTGCTGCTCGCGATCCCGCCTTCCGCGAAGGCCATCGCGAACAGCCACCGCGAGGGCCTGTTGGGTGCTCTCGGCCCCGCGATGCACGCGGGCTGGCGATGAGCCGGGATACCATCGCCGCCGATCCATGAGCGACTTCCGGGGCAAGCGCGTGCTGATCACCGGCGGGGCCGGGTGCATCGGCTCCAACCTGGCGATTCGCCTGGTGCGCGAGGGGGCGTCGGTGGCGGTCGCCGACGCCATGATCGAAGGCTACGGCGGCAACATGGAGAACCTGCGCGAGATCGCCGCCGACGTCGAGTTCCACCGCTCCGATGTCCGCGACGAGGACGCCATGCAGCGGCTCGTCGTGGGGCGCGACGTCGTGTTCCACCTCGCGGCGCAGGTCTCCCACGTGATGTCGCTCTCCGATCCGTATCCCGACATCGACATCAACATCAAGGGCACGGCGGTCGTGCTCGAGGCCTGCCGCCGCAGGAATCCGGATGCGATCGTCGTGCGCACCGGCACGCGCGGGCAATATGGGCCCGCGGTGCGTCTGCCGGTCTCCGAGGACGTCCCATCCGACCCGCGCGGCCTCTACGAGATCTCGCAGCTGACCGCCGAGATGATCTGTCGACTGTACACGCGCATCCATGGAATCCGGACGGTTCCCCTGCGCCTGACCAACGTCTACGGGCCTCGGGCGCAGATGCGCCACTCGAAGTTCGGTGTGGTGAACTGGTTCGTGCGGCTTTCGCTGGAGGGCAGGCCCATCCCGATCTTCGGCTCGGGAAAGATCCTTCGGGACTTCCTCTACGTGGACGACACCGTCGATGCCATTCGCCTCGCGGCGAAAGAGCCGGCGGCCGTCGGCGAGATCCTGAACGTCGGCCACGACGAGCCGGCGACCTTTCTCGATGTCGCCGAGACCCTCCAGCAGATCGTCCCGGGAACCCGGATCGAGTTCACCGACTTCACCCCGGAGCGCAAGGCTCAGGAGCCGGGCGATTTCCTCTCCGACATCACCAAAATTCGAGGCCTGCTCGGATGGGAGCCGCGCGTTTCTCTGCGCGAGGGCCTCCAAAAGACCGTCGATTTCTACCGGGAGCGCCGCCCGGCGTACTTCTGACGCGGCCTCACGTCTTGTCGATCTCGATGGTCTTCTTCTCGCCGCCGTTGGCGACCGCGATCATGATTCCGAGCCCGATGGCGACGATCAGCCCGATGATCGTCCAGGTCGTGCCGATCGACGCGAGGATGCCGAGCTTCCACAGAGCCAGCATTACGCCACCGACGAGGATCGCGTAGCCGAGCAGGTAGAGTCCGGTCCACTTCATTGGCCTAACCTCCGAGGCCGCAGGGCCTCCGGGAGACGGATTAGCAAGCACCGCGCCGCCCCCCGCGGGACGCGGGAACGCGCGTGATATGAATGAGATCCGTCGTGAAGCCCGCGCAATACCCGGGAGCGCCTCCGGCCCGACGCCTGCCGGCGTGAGCGGTTCCGTCTCCATCCACCCGACGGCGCTCGTGTCGTCGCGGAACATCGGCGAGGGGACGAGAATCTGGGCCTTCGTCAACGTCCTCGAGGGCGCCGTCGTCGGCCGCGACTGCAACATCGCCGACCGATGCTTCGTCGAGAACGATGTCGTGATCGGCGACCGCGTGACGGTCAAATGCGGTGTGTCCTTGTACGACGGCCTTCGAATCGAGAACGACGTCTTCGTGGGGCCGGACGTCTGCTTCGCGAACGATCGCCGGCCGCGCAGCAGTCGGCACCTGGAGCGCTACCCGCGCACGACGGTCCGGGAGGGGGCGTCGCTCGGCGCGGGCGCGGTTCTGCTGCCCGGAATCACGGTCGGCCGCTTCGCCCTCGTCGGCGCCGGCGCCGTCGTCACCCACGACGTGGTCGACTTCGCGCTGGTATACGGCAACCCCGCGCGGCGTTTGGGCTTCGTTTGCCGTTGCGCGGAGAGCCTCTCGTTCGCGGAGGGCTCGGCGACGTGCGCGGCGTGCGGCCGAGCCTATGCCGAGGTCGCCGGCGAGGTCCGGGAAGCATGACCGGACGCACCGCCGCGGCCGTCTCGGTCCCCTTCGGCGCCCTGGCCGAGGACTACCGCGCGCGCCGAAGCGAGATCGACGCCGCGGTCCGGCGGGTGCTCGAGAGCGGGCGGTTCATTCTGGGCCGCGAGGTCGAGGCTTTCGAGGCGGAGTTCGCGGCGGCGGCGGGCCGTCGCTTCGCGGTGGCCTGCAACAGCGGCACCGATGCCCTCGCGATCGCGCTGAAGGCCTGCGGCGCCGGCGAGGGCGACGAGGTGCTGCTGCCCGCGAACGCCTGCGTGCCCGTCATGGCCGCGGTGCGCCTGGCCGGCGCCACCCCGCGGCTGGCGGACGTCGACCCCGAGACGCTGACGCTGGACGAAGGTCGCGCCGGCGCCGCGCTCTCGGGAAGAACGAAGTTCCTGATGGCCGTCCACCTCTACGGCGGCCCGGCCGACCTCGAGGGCCTCGCGCGTCTCGCGGCGGCGAGCGGCGCCACGCTGCTGGAAGACTGCGCCCAGAGCCATGGCTCCTCGCTGGCGGAGCGGCCCACGGGGAGCTTCGGCCGCGCCGCGGGCTACTCTTTCTACCCGACCAAGAACCTCGGGGCCTACGGCGACGGCGGCGCGATCGTGACGGAAGAACCGGAGGTCGCGGCCAGAGCTCGAAAGATCCGGCAGTACGGCTGGCGGGCGCGCGACGTCTCCGAGCGCGAGGGGTGCAACTCCCGTCTCGACGAGATCCAGGCCGCGATCCTTCGCGCGAAGCTGCCGACCCTGTCCGAGGACAATGCGCGCCGCCGCCGCATCGCGCAGCGCTACGACGAGGCCCTCGCGGATCTGCCCGTGCGCCGGCTGGCAATCCGGGCGGGCGGCGTTTCCGTCCGGCACCTCTACCCGATCCGCGCCGAGAAACGGGATGTCCTCCGCGACTTCCTCGCCGCCCGCGGCGTCGAGACCGCCATCCACTATCCCCTGCCGCTGCACCTCCAGCCCGCGTACGCGTTCCTGGGGTATCGGGAGGGGGACTTCCCCGTCAGCGAGGAGGCGTCGCGAACGCTGCTGTCGCTTCCGATCTACCCGACGCTGACCGGCGAGCAGGTCGAAGCCGTCGTCGCGGGCGTGCGGGCGTTCTTCGGAGCACGGACGTGAGCCGTGAGCGCATCTCGGTCGTCGTCCCGGTCTACTTCAACGCCGAGAGCCTGCCGCGCCTGGGCGAGCGCCTGCGCGAGGTCGCCGCGAAGGCCGACTTCGACGTCGAGCCCGTCTTCGTCGACGACGGCTCCGAGGACGCCTCGTGGGATCGCATCGCGCAGATCTGCGCCGCCTGGCCGGGCGCGCGCGCGATTCGCCTGACGCGCAACTTCGGCTCGCAGATGGCGATCGTCGCGGGGCTCGCGGAGGCGACGGGAGAGGCGGCGGCGGTCCTGTCGGCCGACCTCCAGGAGCCGCCGGAGCTGCTGCCGCGGCTCGTCGAGGCGTGGCGCGGCGGCGCGACCGCTGTGCTCGCGGTGCGGGAGAGCCGCCCGGAGTCCCTGCCCACACGCGCGGCCGCGGGCGTCTACTACCAGACCCTACGCCGCCTCGCCTTCTCGAACATGCCCTCCGGCGGCTTCGACTGCTTCCTGATCGGCCGGCCGGCGATCGACTTCCTGAAAGAGGCGCGCGAGGTCCACACGTCGCTCCCCGGGCTCCTGCTCTGGGCGGGCTTCCCGACCGCGATGGTGCCCTACGAGCGCCAGGCTCGAACCGAAGGCGAGTCCCGCTGGACGCTCGCCAAGAAGCTCAAGTACTTCGTCGACTCGGTCGTGTCGTTCTCCTACGCGCCGCTTCGCTGGATGTCGACGGCCGGCGCGATCCTGGCGCTCGCGGCGTTCGCCTATGCGATCTTCCTCATCGCCTTCAAGATCCTGCAAGGCCAGCCGGTCCAGGGTTGGACCTCGCTGATGGTCGCGCTCGCGTTCTTCTCGGGAGTTCAGCTCCTCGCGCTGGGAATCCTCGGCGAATACCTCTGGAGAACCCTCGACGCCGCCCGCGGGCGAAAGGGGTACCTGGTGCGGGAGCGACGATGACGAAGGGAGGAAGATATGGAACGCCGGAGCTTCTGGGCACTTCTGGGCTTCCTGGCGGCGACTTCGTCGATGCGGGGACAGATCTTGGGAACCCCGGCATCGGCGCCGGACGCCACCGCCGTCGCCGACGCATTCGGCTTGGGCAATCAGGAGCTCGACGTCACGCCCGCCCATTTCGCTCCAGCCCACGGCGAGATTTGGGAAATCTCCTCCTTCGACTTCTGGGCTTCGAGCATCACCGCGACGCTGATGGCTCCACTCGATCTTCCGGCCGGTGCCCACATCAGCTCGATCTCGTGCACGTTCAACAACACCGCTCCGACGGGTGATGGATCCGTTCGCATTCGGAAGGCAACGTTCGACTTCGTCGCGGAGACGCCGACTGTCCAAACGATTGGGAACATCAGCACCAGCGGCGGCGGAGGCTACGTGACGGTTTCTCAGGCGTTCGACGTAACGATCGTTCGTCGCGAGGGAAACCTGGGTCACACCTACTATCTCCAGGCCTCGCTCGAGCCCGAAGTCAGGTTCCGCGGGTGTCGCGTGATCTGGAATCGTCAGGTCTCCGTCGCCCCGGGCACGGCGACGTTCGCGGACGTGCCGGTCGGGCACCCGTACCTCAGATTCGTCGAGGCCCTCGTCGCTTCGGGCATCACCGCGGGCTGCGGTGGCGGGAACTACTGCGTCAACGCGCCGATCACGCGCGGTGAGATGGCGGTGTTTCTCGCCGCGGCACTGGGGCTGCACTTCCCGAACTAGGCGGGTCTCCACTCTTTTTCGCGACGGGATCGCCGCACGGGACGACCTCTCCGGATATC
>DATBIJ010000004.1:0-8149 GCA_036557025.1 Thermoanaerobaculia bacterium
GTCGCGGAGACCGGCGGAATCCGCTGGGTCAACGACTCGAAGGGAACCAACGTCGACGCGACGATCAAGTCGCTCGAGGGCATGCCGCCCGCCTCGGTCCTCCTGATCCTGGGAGGCCGCGACAAGCACGGCGACTTCGCGGCGCTGGCGGCTCCGGTCGCCCGGGCCGCCCGCGTCGTGCTGACGATCGGCGAGGCCGCCGCCCCGATCGCGCGGGCACTGAAAGGCACGGTCGCGATCGAGTCCGCCGAGACCATGGAGCGCGCGGTGCGCCGGGCTTCGGAGCTCGCGCGACCCGGCGATACCGTCCTGCTCTCGCCGGCCTGCGCGTCGTTCGACCAGTATCGCGATTACGAGGAAAGAGGAATGCATTTCGAAACACTCGTGCGGAGGATTCGGTAATGGAAATCGTTAATCGGGCACGGAGCGCACTCGCGAATGCGAGCGCGACGGGGCGAAACCCGGTTCGCCCTTGGCGAACGGGTTCTCGCCAATCGGTAATGGGGAATCGAGGGGACCGTATCTTCCTCCTTCGATTACCGATTCCCGATTCCCCATTCCCGATCTCCATTCCCGTGATTTCCTCCATTCCCGCATAACGCCATGGCACGCAAGCTCGCCTCCGACCGCGTCCTGTTCGTCTCGCTCGTCGCGCTGTCGCTCTTCGGCCTGGTCATGATCTACAGCGCCTCGGCGGTGTCCTCCGCGCAGACCGGGGGCAACCCGTACCGCTTCCTGATCAAGCAGCTCCTGGCCCTCGCGCTGGGCGGGGCCGCGGCGTTTCTGATCTCGCGCCTCGACTACAAGATCTTCGGCAAGCCCATCGTCGTGTACGGGGCGTACGGCGGGGCGCTGCTGCTCTGCGTTCTCGCGCTGTTCTTTCCGCCGATCAACGCCGCGCGCCGCTGGATCCCGCTGGGCTCCTTCATGCTGCAGCCCTCCGAGCTGTTGAAAGTCGGGCTCGTGCTGCTCCTGGCCTACCAGATGGCGCGGCGGATCAAGAAGGGCAGCGGCGTCGAAGGCGCCATCATGCCTTCGATGGTCTTCTCGGGCGCCGCGGCCGCGGTCGTGCTGGCGGAGCCGGATTTGGGAACCGCGGCCTGCTACGTCGTGCTCTGCGCCGTGATCCTGTGGCTGGCCGGTGTGCGGGCGAAGGTCTTCGGGCTGGCCTCGCTGGTGCTGATCCCGCTGACCGCGGTCCTGGCCCTGACATCCGAATACCGCCGGGCACGCCTGTTCGCGTTCCTGGACCCCGAGGCCGATCCCCTGGGCGCGGGCTTCCAGACCCTGCAGTCGCTGATCGCCGTCGGGGCGGGCGGGCTCGCGGGCACGGGCCTGGGCGGCAGCCGCCAGAAGCTGTTCTTCCTGCCCTACCCGCACACCGACTTCATCTTCGCGATCGTCGGCGAGGAGCTGGGCTTCCTCGGCGCCGCGAGCCTGGTCGCGGCCTTCGCGATCCTGGCCTGGCGCGGGCTGCGGGCGGCGCGCCGGGCGCCGGACGCCTTCGCGGCCTTCCTCGCCGCCGGCGCGACCGCGATGCTCGTCGTGCAGGCGGCGATCAACATCAGCGTCGTGCTGGCCCTGATGCCGACCAAGGGCATCCCGCTGCCGTTTGTTTCCTACGGAGGATCGTCGATCCTGGCGTCCTGGATCGCGGCGGGCCTGATCCTGAACGTCAGCCAGCATGAAGTCGCCCCATCGGATCGCGCCGAACTCGAGAGCCGAGAGCTGAGAGCTGAACGCTGAACGCTCGTCCCGTGCCTACGTCATTGCCGCCGGCGGGACCGGGGGGCACATCTTTCCCGCCATCGCGCTCGCGCGCGAGATTCAGCGGCAGAATCCCGGCATCCCGGTCGTCTTCGTGGGCACCGCGCGCGGTCTGGAGACCCGCCTCGTTCCGGAAGCCGGCTTCCGGCTGGAGACGGTTCCGGCGTCCGGTTTCGCGGGCAAGCGCCTGCTCGACAAGGCGGCGGCGCTCGCCCAGCTTCCCGCCGGATTCCTGGAGGCGCGGCGGATCCTCGCGCGGCATGGCGCGCGCGCGGTCGCGGGGGTGGGGGGCTACGTGACGATCCCGGTGATCGCCGCCGCGCGCGCGATGGGGATCGGCACGGTCGTCCATGAATCCAACGCGCGGGCCGGGCTGGCCAACCGACTGCTCAACCGCATCGCGACGAAGACGGCCGTCGGCCTCGAGGCCGCCAACGCGGGCCTCGCGCGGCCCGGGGTCGTCACCGGCACGCCGGTGCGGGCGGAGTTCTTCGAAGTGCCCCCGCTCTCGGCCGCGACGGCCGGACGCCGGGTCCTTCTCTTCGGCGGCAGCCAGGGCTCCCGGGCGCTGAACCGGGCCATCGCGGGGGCCGCGCAAGCCCTTGCGGCAGAAGGATGTACGCTCGTCCACCAGGCCGGCGAGAAGCTGCTGGAGGAAACGCGGGCGCTGTACGCCGGAAGTCCGCCGGGCGGTTTCCGGCTCGAGGCCTTTCTCCCGCGGCTTTGGGAGGAGCTTTCCCGGGCCGACCTGGTGATCTGCCGTGCCGGATCCCAGACGCTCGCCGAGCTGGCGGCGGCGGGCCGGCCCGCCCTGCTGGTGCCGTTCGGCTCGGCCACCCATGGCCACCAGATGGAGAACGCGATGGCGTTTCGAGCCGCCGGCGCGGCCGAGATCCTCCCGGAGGCGGAGCTCTCCGGGGAGCGGCTGGCGCGCGAGGCGCTCTCCCTCGTCTCGGATCCCGGACGGCTGGAGCGGATGGCGCGGCAGGCGCGGTCGCTTGCGCATCCGGACGCCGCGAGGCGGCTGGTGAAGCTCCTGGAGGAAGTCTCGGGGGGAAGCGCGTGAGGTTCCTGCGCTTGCGGCGGCTCCACTTCGTCGGGGCGGGCGGCGCCGGCATGAGCGGCATCGCCGAGGTGCTGCTGCTCTCCACGCCGCTCGAGATCTCGGGCTGCGACATCGCGCTCTCGGAGAACACCGAGCGTCTCCAGAAGCTCGGCGCCAAGATCGCCGTGGGCCACGACCCTCGCCACGTCGAGGAGGCCGACCTGCTGGTCGTGTCCTCCGCCGTCGACACCGGCAACCCGGAGGTCGCACGGGCGATCGCGTTGGGCGTGCCGGTGATCCGGCGGGCGGAGATGCTGGGCGAGATCATGCGCCTGAAGCAGGGCGTCGCCGTGGCCGGGACGCACGGGAAGACGACCACGACCTCGCTGACGGGCCTGGTGTTGACCGAGGCGGGTTTCGATCCGACGATCGTCGTCGGCGGCCAGGTGCGGATCCTGGGCACCAATGCGCGGCTGGGAAAGGGGGACTTCCTGGTCGCGGAGGCGGACGAATACGACCGCTCGTTCCTGGAGCTGACGCCGGTCGTCGCGGTCGTGACCAACGTCGAGGCGGACCACCTCGACTGCTACAAGGATCTGGCCGACATCCTGGACGCCTTCGCGATCTTCGCCAACCGCGTGCCGTTCTACGGCTCCGTGGTGGCCTGCCTCGACGACGCCGGCGTGCGGCAGCTGCTGCCGCGCATCAAGCGACGGGTCGTGACCTACGGCGAGTCGCCGGAGGCGGCCATCCGCGCCGTCGACATCCGCCTCGAGGCCTCCGGCACCGAGTTCGAGGTCCGCGAGGGCGAGACCTGGTCGCTGGGTCGCGTGCATCTCTCCTTGCCGGGCAAACACAACGTGCTCAACGCTCTGGCGGCCGTCGCGGTCGGCCGTGAGCTGTCGATCCCGTTCCCGGTCATCGCGCGCGCGCTGGCGGAGTTCACCGGCGTGGTGCGGCGCTTCGAGCGAAAGGGAGAACGCAACGGCGTGCTCGTCGTAGACGACTATGCGCACCATCCCACCGAGATCGCGGCGACGCTCGCCGCGGCGCGACAGGTCTATCCGCAGCGCCGCCTCGTCGCCCTCTTCCAGCCCCACCTGTTCTCTCGAACGCGCGACTTCGCGAAGGAGTTCGGCAAGTCGCTGGCCGCGGCGGACTTCGCGATCGTGACCGACGTGTATCCCTCGCGGGAGAAGCCGATCCCCGGAATCACCGGTCGCCTGGTCTCCGACGCCGTCACCGCGGCGGGCGGAAAGAGTGTCCTCTACGTGGAAGAGAAATCCCGGGTGCCCCGCGAGCTCGTGCGGGTGCTCGCTCCCGGGGACCTCCTGGTGACCCTCGGCGCCGGTGACGTGGGCCGCCTCGGCGAGTCGTATCTCACTGGAAACACAAGTGGATAGAGAAGAGGCCTTCCTCCGCGCCGGAAGCCCGGCCGCCCCTCGGCCTCGACGCCCCGAGAGGCGCGGCCGGAGGGTCGTGATTCTGCTGCTCTCGCTCGCGGCCGCGATCGGGACCTGGCGCCTCGCCTCCGGCCCGATGTTCGCGCTCTCGCGCATCGACGTTCGCGGCAACGTGCGCTCGCGCACCGAAGAGGTGCTCGCGGGGTTGGAGCCGTGGCGAGGGAAGAACGTGCTCGCGATGGATCTGCGCGCCGTCGCCGAGCGCGTCGAGCGCCTGCCGTGGATCGAGCGCGTGACGATCTCGAAGCGACTCCCCGACGGTCTCGCGGTCACCGTCGTCGAGCGCCGGCCGGCGGCGCTCTGGCGCGTCGAGCGGGAGCTGTGGTGGGTCGATGCGTCCGGACGCGTCGTCGCGCCCTTCGACGCGCGGCGCGAGCGCGAGGGCGCCGTGATCGTGACGGGCGCCCGATCGGCGCTGCCGCGGGCGGTCTCGCTCTTGGAAGTCCTTCGTGCAGAAGCGCCGGAGTACGCGGCGGCGCTCTCGGAAATCACGGTGCTGGCCGACGGGGGATTCGGTATGATGGATTCCATCTTCCGCAGACCCGTGCGTGTTCTTTCGCAGGACGCGGGAGAAAAAATCCGCGCGCTTCTCGCGGCACGCGGACTGCTGGAACGTCGTGGATGGGAGGCGCGGGCCATCGACCTACGATTCGCAGACCGCATCGTTCTGGTTGGCGCGTTCGGAGCAGGCAACGCGCTGTGAGCAATCTCCTCTTTTCTCCGATCTTCGATTCCCGATTGGCAAGAACGTTCCCGCCGAAGGCGGGAGACGTTCTGCCCCCTCGCGCTCGCATTCGCGAGTGCACTCGGTCCCCGATTGGCGAGAACGTTCCCGCCACAGGCGGGAGACGTTTCGCCCCCTCGCGCTCGCATTCGCGAGTGCGCTCGGCCCCCGATTCCCGAGGCCTCTTTGGCTAAACCCGAGAGCTTCCTCGTCGCGGCCGACATCGGAACCTCGAAGATCTGCGTCCTCATCGGAGAGCAGAACGCCCGCGGCTCGCTGGACGTCATCGGGAAGGGGTCCGCGCCGAACCGGGGGACGCGAAAGGGCAACATCGTCAACGTCGACGCGACGATCGAGGCCATCAAGCGCGCCGCCGAGGAGGCCGAGATCATGGCGGGCGTCCAGATCTCGCGGGCCTGGGTCGGCGTCTCCGGCTCCAACGTGCGCTCGTTCAACAGCCGGGGGGTCGTCGCGGTCGCCGGGAAGGATCGGGAGATCGGCAAGGACGACGTCGCTCGCGTCGTCGACGCGGCGCGCGGCGTCCAGATCCCGCAGGACCACGAGGTCGTCCACGTCGTGCCGCGCGAGTTCGCGGTCGACGGGCAGGACGGCGTTTCGGACCCGGTCGGGATGGTAGGCGCCCGTCTGGAAGCGAACGTGCACGTCGTGACCGCGCCGGTGGCCGTGACGCAGAACATCGTGACCTGCATGAACAAGGCGGGCATCGAGGTCGTCCAGCTCGTGCTCGAGCAGTTTGCGGCGGCGGAGGCGGTGATCTCCCCCGACGAGAAGGAGCTGGGCGTGCTGCTCGTCGACATCGGCGGCGGCACGACGGAGGTCGCCGTCTATCAGAAGGGCGCGATCACGCACACGACCGTGCTGCCGATCGGCGGAGACCACTTCACCAACGACCTCGCCGTGGTGCTTCGGACCCCGATCACCGACGCCGAGAGGATCAAGAAAAAGCATGGCTCTGCCCTGCGGGCCTCGGTCGGCGAGGACGAGATGGTCGAGGTCCCGATGGTCGGGGGAAGGGCGCCTAAACTCTGTCCCCGCTCGACTTTGGCCGACATCCTCCAGCCACGGGCCGAGGAGCTGCTGGGCCTGATCCTCGAGGACATCAAGCGGCTCGGGCTGGACTCGGAGATCCGCTCCGGCGTCGTTCTGACCGGGGGCGGCGCCGAGCTGGAAGGCATCGTCGAGGTCGCCGAGGGAATCTTCGGCCTGCCCGTGCGGCGGGGCGTGCCCTCCGGCGTCGGGGGCCTGGTGGACGTCGTGTCGCGCCCCGAGTGGGCGACGGCGACGGGATTGCTGCTCTACGGCCATCGCTACAAGCCGATGCGCCGCAAGGGCGGCGGGATCGGGCGCGTGACCGGAACGGTCTCGCGGATGCTTCGGGATTTCTTTTGAGCACGCGCGGCAGGGCTCGATCGAGGCGTACGGAGGGGAGGACCATGATCGACTTCGTGAACGACGAGGAGCGGCCCATCTCGATCGAGCTCGATGGCGGCGACGCCTCCCCGGCGGCCATCAAAGTGCTCGGGATCGGGGGCGGCGGCTCCAACGCCGTCAACCGGATGATCCAGGCGGGCGTGCGGGGCGTCGAGTACATCGCCTGCAACACCGACCTCCAGGCCCTGCGCCGCGCGCACGCGCCGACGAAGATCCAGATCGGGGCGCGGCTGACGAAGGGCCTGGGTGCCGGCGCCGATCCCGACGTCGGCCGCAACGCGGCGCTCGAGGATCAGGAGAGGCTCGCCTCGATCCTGAAGGGCGCCGACATGGTCTTCCTGGCGGCCGGCATGGGCGGCGGGACGGGCTCGGGCGCCGGACCGGTCATCGCGAAGCTCGCGGCCGAGTCGGGCGCGTTGACGGTGGCGGTCGTCACCAAGCCCTTCGAGTTCGAGGGACGCAAGCGCATGCGCCAGGCCGACCGCGCCGCGCGCGACCTGCGCGACCACGTCGACACCCTGATCACGATCCCCAACCAGCGCCTGCTGTCCTTCGTCGAGAAGAACACGCCGCTGGCCGAGGCCTTCAAGACCGCCGACGACGTCCTGCGCCAGGCGATCCAGGGCATCTCGGATCTGATCAACTGCCCCGGCGAGATCAACCTGGACTTCGCCGACGTGCGCAAGATCATGTCGGACATGGGCCGCGCGCTGATGGGAACGGCGGTCGCCGATGGCGAGAACCGCGCCGTCCACGCGGCGCAGGCCGCCATCTCCTCGCCGCTGCTCGAGGACGCCTCGATCGAGGGCGCTCGCGGCGTGCTGATCAACGTCACGGGCGGCGCGGACCTGACGCTCCACGAGGTCAACGAGGCGGCGGAGATCATCCAGCAGGCCGCCGATCCCGACGCCGAGATCCTGTTCGGCTGCGTGCACGACGAGCGGATGTCGGGGATGGTGAAGGTCACCGTGATCGCGACCGGCTTCGACCGCGCCGAGGATGCCGTCGCCATACCCGAAGAGGACCATCACACGCCGCGCACCACCGGCGCCGCGCGCGCGCCGTTCTTGCGGGGAGACGATTCCGGCGGCTACGGCCCCAACGCCGCCGCCTCACGCGACGACTTCGATATCCCGACGGTATTGCGCCGGCAGATGGACTAATCCTCGCGAGCCGCGTCGACCGAACGGACTCGAAAGGCTGTCGAATTTAGCCCGAAGGAAGGAGGGGAAGCCACTGGCTTGCCCTCCTCTTCGTAGCCTAGTCGGCCCGATAGAAAAACACGTCGTAGATGGTGTCGAATCGCTCTCGGCCGGCTGGATTGAGCATCCCAACTCTAGAGCGATATCGAAACAGATTGCCGTGTTGGTCACGCCGCCTGGTTTCCGCGTAGTCGAAAAAGATCCGCGTGACTCGGGCCTCGCCCAGCGTGAGCAACTCCCCGTGCTGCGAAACACCGTCATGATTGATGTCGACCCAAACTCTTAGTGATGGTGCGATGCCGTCCAGGCGGCTGATCCAGCCATCACCATTCCCACCATTGGCGGGCTGATCCCAAGCCCTTAGCTCGTCAAAAGCAACTTCCGCTCGTGAGCCGTCGGGAAGGTACTTTCCAGCCATCTCGGCTCCACCATCTACGGTACCGTTTCCATTCCTGTCGACCACCAGGATTCCGTCGCTCTGCCCCTGCGCAGTCCA
>DATBIJ010000005.1:0-7506 GCA_036557025.1 Thermoanaerobaculia bacterium
CGAGGCGCCTCTCCGCGGCGGTCCTGCTGGCCGCGGCGGCGAGCCTGCTCGCGAGCGGCGCGATCTTCGCCCTGCTCGGCGCGTCCTCCCCCGTCCGCCGCGGCGTGCTGTGGCGGGTCCTGCTCCTGCAGCTGGGGGGAATGCTCCTGCTTCCCGCGCTGCCGCTCGCCCTCATCGCCTCGGCCGTGGACAGTCCGCTGCCGCAGATCGTCGGCGCGGTCTGGGGGACGCCGACGGCCGTCTACGTCGAGTCCAGCCGCGGCGGCGGCGTGCGCGCCGGGCCCTTCGCCGAGCGAGCCGAGGCACGGATCGTCGAGGTCCGTCTGCCGGGAGGCGGCCCGATCTGGCAGGGGCTCGCCGAGGTCCGCGCGGCCGGCGCGTCGACGAAATGGCGCGGCGAGCGGGGATTTTCCGCGCGCCTGATCGGATCGGTCGCGGCGCCCGAGGCCTCCGCGAGCTCTTTCGTGCGGGAGCGGTGGCAGATTCTGGAGCTGCCCGTGAACCGGAAGGTCTGGATCGTCCGGCGGGGAGAACGGCTCTCCTTCGACGCGCGCGCGGCCGGCGATCTCCCGGCCCCGTCACGGCCCCTATAATGCGCGGCCGCACGATGCTCCGACGCCTCTGCTTCCTGCCGCTCCTCGCCGCGATCGCGTGCGCCGCTCCGCCGGCGCCCCCGGCGAAGCCCCCGGCGGCCCCGGCGGCGGCGCCTGCCGCTGCGGCCGCGAGCGGGCCGGAGATGGATTCGAAGACGCTGCTCTACCCGGGGGAGGAGCGGTATCTCGCGAGGGTCCGCCAGCTGACCTTCGCCGGACAGAACGCCGAGGCGTACTGGTCCCCCGACGGCACGCGGCTGATCTTCCAGTCGGACCGGGGCGAGCTCCCCTGCGACCAGATCTTCGTCATGCAGGCCGACGGGTCCGGCGTTCGCCGCGTCTCCGACGGCCGTGGGCGCACGACCTGCTCCTACTTCCTTCCCGGTACCGACTCGATCCTCTACGCTTCGACCTCCGCCGCGGCCGCGGAGTGCCCCAAGCCGCCCGACCGCTCCCGCGGCTACGTGTGGGCCCTGGACGACTTCGACCTCTACGTGGCGCGAGAGGACGGATCCGAGCCCCGAAAGCTCTTTTCCTCTCCGGTCTACGATGCCGAGGCGACCGTCTCGCGCGACGGCCGCCGCATCGTCTTCACCTCGGCGAAGGACGGCGATCTGGAGCTCTACGCCATGAACGCCGACGGCACCGGCCTCACGCGTCTGACCAACACCCCGGGCTACGACGGCGGCGCGTTCTACTCCGACGACGGCTCGAAGATCGTGTACCGCGCCGACCATCCCTCCACACCGGAGGCTCTGGCCGCCTACCGCGAGAATCTCGCGCGGGGCGTCTACGCGCCGCGGGGTCTCGAGATCCGTGTCATGCGCGCCGACGGGACCGGGGACCGCGCGGTCACCGGGAACGGCGCGGCGAACTTCGCGCCCTATTTCTTCCCGGGCGGTCGGCGGATCATCTTCTCCTCCAACCTCGCCAACCCGCGCGGCCGGGACTTCGACCTCTACGCGATCGCGGAGGACGGCACGGGCCTCGAGCGCATCACGAGGAGCCCGACCTTCGACGGCTTCCCGATGTTCGACGCGACGGGAAGTCGTCTGGTCTTCGCGAGCAACCGAAACGGCGCGAAGCCCGGGGACACCAACATCTTCGTTGCCGACTGGGTCGAGCCGTCGGCTGCGGCGGCCGCTCGCGCGGCCGGCAGCCGAGAGATTCTAGCCGTGAGGGCCCGACCGAGAGCCCAGTAGCGCCGTCACGGCGGCGCTGGTGCCGGGGGTGCCGGGCCGGGCAGCTCCTCGCGCGACGGCATCCCTCGCGCCTCGTGCGCGAAGTTGATCAGCGCCAGGGCCAGCGCGATCACGAGCGGCCCCAGGAACACTCCGATGACGCCGAAGGCCGTCAAGCCGCCCACGACGCCCAGGAACACCGGCAGCGTCGCGATCTCCGCCTTGCCCGAGATCAGCAGCGGCCGCAGCACGTTGTCCGCAAGCCCGACGATCAGCAGCGCCCAGAGCGCCAGGAAGATCGCGGCACCGAAGCGCCGCTGCGCGATCAACACCAGGACTCCCGGAACCCAGACCAGCGCGGTCCCGACGACCGGCAGAAGCGACGTGATGCATGCCACGACCCCGAACACGATCGCGCTCGGCAGGCCGACGATCGCCCATCCGATCCCCACGAGCGCGCCCTGCGCGAGCGCGGTCAGCAACGTGCCGTAGACGACGGCGCGCGTCACCGAGGAGAGATGGTTCAGCAGCGACTCCCGCCGCTCCTCGTCGAGCGGCAGCAGGAGAACCCCGCGGCTCGCGACCGTCGCGCCGTCCCGGAAGAAGAAGTAGAGGATGAAGAGCGTCAGGCCGATGTCGACGACGAAGCCCAGGATCCCCCGGAAGAGGCCCGTGATGTTCTCGACCGTCCCCGAGAGCAGGCCCTGGGAGGCCCGGACGAGCCAGCCCTGGATCTCTTCCGTCGTGACCGTGCTGTGCGCGGAGATCCAGCCGATCAAGTTGCTCAAGAACGGAAGCCGGACGACGTCCTCGGGTCGGCGAATGCTGTAGGTCCGCGCCATCTCTCCGACGCGCGACACCAGGTCGGCCGCCTGCCCGGCGAAGACCGCGAGCAGGGCGATGACGGGCAGGATCAGCCCGAGCGCGACCCCAACCGTCATCACGAGCGCCGGCAGGTCCTTGCGTTTGGGCCAGCGGTTGCGAAGGCGCTTGTAGAGCGGGTACAGGACGAAGGCGATCAGCGCCGACCAGACCAGGGGCCCGAGGAAGGGCCGGAGGATCTTCGCGAGCAGATACAGGATCACCGCGATCGAAGCGAGCGCGAAGACCCGGCTGGCGAAGCGGGAGGTCGTCGGCATGAAGCTGCCGGATGCTAGCATCGCCGCCGATGGGCGCTCCGCGAGAAGACGTGCGTTGAGCGCGCCGCCCGACCGCCTGCGCCTGGCGCAAGCGTTCCGGCAGGAAGCCGCGCGGCAGGGATTCGCCCGCTGCGGGTTCGCCGCCGTCTCCGAGCCGCCGCGCTTCGAGCGCTTCCGCGCGTGGCTCGCCGCCGGCCGCCACGCCGGGATGGCGTATCTCGCGACGACCGCCGGTGTGCGGGCCGACCCGCGGCGGCTGCTGCCCGGGGCCCGCTCCCTGGTCTGCCTCTCCTTCGCGCACGAGGCCGGGGCGTGCGTCGCACAAGACGGTGCACGCCTTGCCCGGTACGCCGCGGGGAGCGACTACCACGGACACCTGCGCGTGCGCGCGGAGTCGGTGGTGGCCGCGGTGGCGGAGAGCGTCGGCGCGGAGTTTCGCTCTCGCGTCTGCGTCGACTCGACGCCGCTCTCCGAGCGCGCCTTCGCCGCGGCGGCGGGATTGGGATGGATCGGCAAGAACGGCTGCCTGATCGATCCCGAGCGGGGGTCCTTTCTCCTGCTGGCGGAGATCCTCGTCGACGTCGATCTCCCTCCCGACGATCCGATCGGCGATCACTGCGGCTCCTGCAGCCTGTGCCTGAATGCCTGCCCGACGCAGGCCTTCCCGGAGCCCGGCGTCGTCGACGCCTCCCGATGCCTCTCCTACTGGACGATCGAGCATCGCGGGACGCTGCCCGACACGGTGAAGCCGCAGCTCGAAGAGTGGCTCTTCGGATGCGACGTCTGCCAGGAGGCCTGTCCCTGGAACGCTCCCGTCCTGGGGAGTTCGGCTCCGGCGCCGCAGCCCCCCACGCGCGCGCAGTGGCTGGAGATGGGAAAGGGCGCGTGGCGGTCCCGCTACGGGAAGAGCGCGCTCAACCGCCAGGGCCGGCGCGGCCTCCAGCGCAACGCCGCGGCCTCCGCCGGGGCGTCGGGAGCGCGGCCGCTGCTGCCCGTGCTCGAGGAAGCGGCCGCGCGGCCCGACCGGGGCCTCTCCGACGCCGCCGCCTGGGCAGTCCGGCGGCTGGCTCCCTGAGGCGAGGGAGGACCCTCGCGCTCCCCGCGCCCGGGTAAACTCCGCGATTCCGAAAGGGGACACCGGACCCATGAACCTGCGCCTCGCCCTCCTCGGCCTGGGCCTCCTGGTCTCCGTCGGGCTCTCCGCGTTTTTCGCGGCGGCCGAGACGGCGCTGGTGGCGTTGGGGCGAATCGATCTGCAGCGCATGCGCGAGCAGGGGGACCGCCGGGGCGCGATCATCCGCGGCCTGCGCGCGCAGACCTCGAAGCTGCTCGCGACGATCCTGATCGGCCAGAACCTCTTCAACTCGACCGCGGCGGCGTGCGCGACCCTGCTCTTCGCCGCCCTGCTCGGGGACACCTGGCTCTCCACCGCCGCGGCGGTCCTGTTCGCCACCCTCGTGCTCTTCGTGTTCGGCGAGATGACGCCCAAGGCCATTGGCGCCGCCTCTCCCGTGTCGATCGCCCGGGCGGTCGCGGTCCCGATCGCCGCGCTGACGAAAGTCCTCTCGCCGCTGGCGACGCTCGTCGTTCGCATCACCCGCGGCGCGCTGCGCGTGCTCGGCGTTCCGGAGAAGGCGCCGACGCTGACGGAAGAGGAGATGAAGAGCGTCATCAACCTGGGCGCGGACGAAGGCGTCATCCACGGCGAGGAGCGCCGCCTGCTGCACAAGGTGCTCGAGTTCGGCGACCGGACCGTCCGGGACCTCATGGTGCCGCGCACGCGCGTCGTCGCGATCCCGGAGACCGCGACCTTCGATCAGATCCGGGCGGTGCTTCGCGAGCACAAGCTCTCGCGGTTGCCCGTCTACCGCGGCTCGCTCGACAACGTCGTCGGCATCCTGCACGCGAAGGACCTCTTCGACGTCCGCGACGAGGAAGAGGCCTCCTTCGACCTGAAGAAGTACCTCGACCCGCCCTACCTGGTACCGGAGTCCCTGCCCGCCGAGGACCTCTTCCGCGAGATGCGGCGCCGCCGCAACCACATGGCGGTCGTCGTGGACGAGTACGGGGGGACGGCCGGCATCGCGACGATTGAAGACGCGATCGAGGAGCTGCTCGGCGGCGCGATCCAGGACGAGTTCGACGAGGAGACGCCGGGGTTCGTGGCTGCCGGCGAGCGCACCTACGTGCTCGAAGGGAGCTTCCGTCTCGACGACATCCAGGAGCAGTTCGGGCTGGACTTGCCGCGGGACGAGGCCGAGACCATCGCGGGCCACTTGCTGCTGCGCTTCGGGCGGATCCCGCGCAAGGGCGAGCGCTGGAAGAGCCGCCGCGGCGCCGACTTCGTCGTGGAGGAGGCCACGCCGACGGCGGTCAAGAAGGTCCGGATGATCCTCCACGAAAACCCGGCGGGGAAATCCGGCGAGCGCGCGACGCTGCCCGAACGGCGCTAGGAGGCGACGGTTGTCGATGCGAACGGTCACGCTGATTCGAGGGGACGGGGTGGGTCCGGAAGTCTCCGACGCCGTCGTCTCGATCCTGGAGGCCGCGGGCGCGCCGCTCGCGTTCGATCCGGCCGTCGTGGGACAGGCGGCCGAGGCGGCGGGCGAACCCCCGCTGCCGCCGCGCGTCGTCGAGCAGATTCGGGCGACAGGCGTCGCGCTGAAGGGACCGGTCGGGACCCCGATCGGCAAGGGGTTCGCCTCGGTCAACGTCGCCCTGCGCAAGGCGCTCGATCTCTACGTGAACCTGCGGCCCGTCGCGAACCTGCCGGGCGTCGCCTCCCGGTACTCCGGCGTCGATCTGGTCGTGATCCGCGAGAACACCGAGGACCTCTACAGCGGCCTCGAGCACATCGTCGTTCCCGGCGTCGTCGAGTCGCTGAAGATCATCACGGAAAAGGCCTCGACGCGCATCGCCCGCTACGCCTTCGAATACGCGCGCCGCCACGGCCGCCGCCGCGTCACCGCGGTCCACAAGGCGAACATCATGAAGCTCTCCGACGGTCTCTTCCTGGAGTGCTTCCGGCGCGTCGCCCAGGACTATCCCGACATCGCCGCGGACGACCGGATCGTCGACGCCGCGTGCATGCGCCTCGTGGTGTCGCCGGAGAGCTTCGACGTCCTGCTGACCATGAACCTCTACGGCGACATCGTCTCGGACCTCGCCGCGGGTCTCGTGGGCGGTCTGGGCGTCGTGCCGGGCGCGAACCTCGGCGAGAAGGCCGCGATCTTCGAGGCCGTGCACGGCACCGCGCCGGACATCGCGGGTCAGGGAACGGCGAACCCGACCGCGCTGCTGCTCTCCGCGATCGCGATGCTCGAGCACCTCGACCTTCCCGATCATGCCCGCCGCGTGCGCGCCGCGACGCTCGAGACGATCGCCGCCGGCGTCCGCACGCCCGATCTGGGCGGAACCGCGACCACGACCGGCTACGCGAAGGCGATCGCCGAGCGCCTGCGGTCGCTCTAGCGGGGCCGCGCCGCTCAGGCGAGGTCCGCGGGAGGCACCTCGAGCACGCGCACGGTGACGTCGCCCTTGAGCTTTGCCTGGCACGCCAGCCGCTCGTCGGGGCCAAGGCAATAGGCGACCTCGTTGATGTTGATCGGCGAGAGGTTCTCTCCCCCCGACAGGACCGCGACGCGGCAGGTCGAGCAGGATCCCTCGCCCCCGCAGGAGTGCCCGATCGGAACGTCCCGAGAGAGCGCCACGGCGAGCAGCGTCGATCCTTCCGCGGCGTCCACGGCGACCGATTCGTTGACGAAGAGCACGCGCGGCATGACAATCGCGGGGGTGGCGAGCGCGAAGGAGCGTAGCACGGGGGCGGCGAGCCGCTTTCCCGCGAGCCCCGACGAGCAGCTCTTCTCCGGCGGGCCGCTCGACGCCGCCGCGATCTTCGGGCGCCGTGCGCCGCTCGAGCTCGAGATCGGCAGCGGCAAGGCGCGGTTCCTGATCGACGCCGCGCGGCGGCACCCCGCGCACGACTTCGTCGGGATCGAGATGTCGCTCGCCTACTACCGCATCTGCCGGGAGCGCGTGGCGCGCGCCGGGCTGCCCAACATCCGCGTCCTGCGCGCCGAAGGACGCCGGTTCCTCGAGACCGCCTTCTCCCCCGCGAGCCTCGCCGCGATCCACGTCTATTTCCCGGACCCATGGCCGCGCAAGCGGCAGCGCAAGCGCCGGCTTCTCGACGGAATGTTCCTGGACCTGGCCGCGTCGCGGCTCGTCCCGGGCGGAATCCTGCGAATCGCGACCGACCACGAGGACTACGGCACGCGGATCGCTCCCCTGCTCGCGTCGGTCCCGGAGCTGGAGCCCCGCGGCTGGGACGAGATCCCCCCGCCGCCTCCGACCCACTACGAGATCAAGTACGCGCAGGAAGGGCGCCGCATCTGGCGCTTCCTCCTCACCAAGCGCGCGTCGCGCCCGCCCGCGGGCGGTTAGCCGGCTCGTCGGCTAGTCTTCCGCGCGGGCGGGCGCGTCGACCGAGACGACCTGGCGCAGGAACCGCATGAAGTAGTGCGCGCCGGAGATCAGGGCGACGGCGACGACGACCCAGAGGGCGATCTTGCCCGGAATGACGAAGTGCTCGTG
>DATBIJ010000006.1:0-5179 GCA_036557025.1 Thermoanaerobaculia bacterium
GAAGGCGTCGCGGAAGAGGGGCGTCAGCGGCGTCGGGTCCGCACCGCGCCGGTGCAGCATGAGGCGATCGCCTTCGAGCGCGACCCGAAAAATCGCCCCGATCTCCTCGCTGTCGAACTCGCCGACGAACCCGGACAGCTCCTGCGTGCCGGGAGCCGGACTCCAGGCGTCGGTCCGGTAATACTCGTTGTCGCGGCCTCCCTCCCGCAGGCGCATCGTGGTAGCGGGAGCGCCCGCAGCCGAGAAACGCACGGCAAGCTCGGTTTCCCCAAACGCCAGGCCGTAGGTCTCCGTCCCATTCGGCCGAAGCGGCATGACGCTCTCGCCTCGCCGGAACACGAGTCCGCCGTCCTTGCGCTCGACCCGACGGACCTCGAGCGTCGAGGGCTCGACGTACAGCCCCTGGAGACGCCCCGCTTCCGCCTCGCTCACGGGGAACGGCCCTTTCCGTGCCGGAGGAGGATCCGGCGCCCGTGCCAACCGGCCCGCGAGGACGATCTCCGCGGCGCGCGCGAGCAGCGCGCTCGGCGCCGCGTCGAGGCGATTGCAGGTCGCCGCGAACGCGGTCTTCTCGGTCGGGAACCGCACGAGCGCAGCGCGGTATCCGGCCCAGGCGCCGGAATGGGAGACGCGCCGCAGGCCGCGCCAGGTGTCCACGCGCAGCCCCGAGGCGTACTCGAGCCTGCTGCCGTCGGCGAGCATCCCGACCTCTTCCATCGCCGTCACGAACGCCGGCCCGCCGACCTTCGGCTCCTCGAAGTTCCTGACCCACTTCGCGAGGTCGCGGACGGTCGTCAGCAGCGACCCGTCGCCGATCTGCTCCCAGTTGGACCCCGCGAGGCGGAAGCCCCCGCCCTCTTTGGGACCGTAGCCGGTCGCCTTGCGCGGGACGATGCGCCGGGAGTCGTCCAAGAACTGCGTGTCGTTCATGCCCAGGGGAGCGAACAGCTTCTCGCGCGAGACCTCCGCGAGACCTTTCCCGGCCGCGCGCTCGACGATCACCGAGAGCAGGAAATAGCCGCTGTTGGAGTAGGACTCGCGCAGGCCGGCCGGAAAGTCCACGCCCTTCTGCCGCACGATCATCTCGAGCGCCTCGTCCTTGGTCGTGCGATCGGGGACGCGGGCGCCGGCGAGCGACATCAAGTCCGTATAGTCGCGAATGCCGCTCGTGTGGTGGAAGAGGTGGCGGATGGTCACGGTCGGGCGATACGGCGGCAGCTCCGGGATCCACTGGCGCACGTCGTCGTCGAGCGAGAGCTTCCCATCCTGCGCGAGCCGAATTACGGTCGCCGCCGTGAATTGCTTGGAGACCGAGCCGATGTCGAAGATGGTGTCGGGCGCGATCGGCACACCGAACTCGAGCGAGGCGAGCCCATAGCCCTTCTCGTAGGCGATCGCGCCGTCCTGGATCACGGCGACGGCGCAGCCCGGCGATTTCCCGTCCGCAAGCGGGGCGAAGATCGCGTCGACCTTCGAGGCCCACTCGGGGGACGGTGGGGGCACGGCCGCCATCGGGGCCGCCGACAGCAGACCGGCCAGCACGATCCGGATGCCGCGCCTCATCGCGCCTCCTTCGTCTCGAGCAGGGGCGTGAGGACCCGCCCCGGCCGCGCGCCCGTGGCCTTACCACCGTCCCAGACCTCCTGGCCGTTGATCAGAACCATCCGGATCCCCACCGACAGCGCCTTCGGATCGGCGAACGTGGACTTGTCGGCGACCGTCTCGGGATCGAACAGCACGAGATCCGCCGCATAGCCCTCGCGCACGAGCCCGCGGTCCGCGAGCTTCAGCCTGGCCGCCGGCATCGCCGTCATCTTGTGGATGGCCTCGGGCAGGGTCAGCAGCTTCTCCTCGCGGACGTACTTCGAGAGCACGCGCGGGTAGGTGCCGGCGCCGCGAGGATGGGAGCCACCCGGCCGGCCGTCGCTGCCGATCATGACCCAGGGTTCCTTCAGGAACGCGCGAACGTCCGGCTCGTCCATCGAGTGGCCGATGACGCTCGCGCCGCCCATCGCGACGATCTTCTCGAGCAGCTCCTCGGGCGCGACCTTCTCCGTGCGCGCGATGTCCGCCATGTCTCGGCCGTCGAAGTCGGGACGCTTCTCGCAGCGCGAGATCGTCAGCCGCGAGGCGCCGCCATAGCTCTCGATGTCCGCGCGCACGACGGCGCGGTCCTCGAACTTGCGGCTCGGGATCAGCGCCTCGATGTTCGTGTGCCAGGCCCCGTAGGGGTATGCGTCCGCCGTCGCGTCGACGCCGCGGGCTTTCGCCTCCGACATCATGCGCGCGACCTCGCCGGTCTTGTGCCACACGGCGACGGTCCCCAGCTTGATGTGGGAGATCTGCAGCGGCGCGCCCGATTTCTCGGAAATCTCGATCGCCTCGGCGATTGCCTGCAGGGTCTTGTTGCCCTCGTCGCGGATGTGCGTCATGTAGAAGCCGCCGTGCTTCGCCGCCGCCTTCGCGAGCGCGATCAGCTCCGCGGTCTCCGACAGGCGCCCCGCGTCGTACTCCAGGCCCGAGGAGAGCCCCATAGCCCCTTGGGCCATCGCCTGCTCGATGAGCGCCGCCATCCTCGCGGTTTCCTCCGACGTCGCCGCCCGCTGGAGGTCCTTGCCCATCACGGCGTCTCGCACACTCTCGTGGCCGGCCATCGTCAGGACGTTGACCGCCGGGGGCGAAGCGCGCCGCTCCGCGAGGTACTCCCCCACCGGCCAGGGAGAGTCGCCGTCCGGCCCCAGGACGACCGTCGTGATGCCCTGGGAGATCTGCGAGGACAGGATGGGGTCCTTCGAAAGGGCCCCCGCGGAATGGTTGTGCATGTCGATGAAGCCCGGCGCCAGCACGAGGCCGTCGCCTTCGACGACCCGCTCGCCGCGCTCCGGCTCGAGGCTTCCGATCTGCGCGATGCGGTCGCCCTTCACACGCACGTCCGCGGCCCGAAGCGCCTCGCCCGATCCGTCGGCGACGAGGGCGCCCTCGATCAGCAGCGTGTCGGGCTTGCCGCAGCGGATGGCGGAGAGGGCGAGGAGGGCAAGAAGCGCCGCCGCCGCCGCGGCGAGACGCCGGGGGCGACTCATGCGGCCTGCCGCCTCTTCAGCTCCGCGAGAGCCTCTCGCACCTCGGCGAGATCCTTCGCGTAGCGGTCTTTCGGCGCGGTGGAGAGAAAGCGCTCCATCGCCGGCTTCGCCTTCGCCATGTCTCCGGCCCGAAAGGCGACGAGCGCGATGTTGTATAGCGCGTCGTACTGCTTCGGGTTCAGCTCGACGCATTTCTCCCAGGCGGCGATCGCGCCGGCGGGGTCGCCGGTCTGCATGCGGGCGACGCCCAGCGCGTTCCAGGCGCGCGGAACGCGCGGGTTGACCTCCAGCGCCTTCTCGAGACTCTGTCTCGCCTCGGCGGCGCGGTTCAGCCGCAACAGCGCCATGCCGCGATTCTGCAGCGTCAGCACGCTTCCCGGGTCCAGCGCCATCGCGCGCTCGAAGACGGGAAGAGCGGACTCGGGTTGCCCCGCGTCGCTCCGCGCGATTCCCAGCGCGTTCAAGGTCTCGATGTTATCGCTGCGCTCCCAACGCGCGAGGAGCCTGGCGGCCTCGGCCGGCCGACCGATCTCCGAGAGCAGCAGGGCCCGCCGCCGGTCCAGGGCCTCGCTCTCGAGCCCTTGCCGCGCGGCGTTCTCGTAGACTTGCAGCGCCGCGCGAACGTCGCCCCGACTCGACAGCAGGCTCGCGAGCTGAAAGTGAGCGAGCAGCATCTTCGGGTGCGACGTGACGAGGCGACGGGCGAGCGCGATCGCCTCGCCGGCCTGGTTCTTCTCGTACAGCTCGACGACGCGGTGGAGCTCCGTGTCGACGGCCACGAGGTTCTTCGGGTCGTCCTCCGGTCCGTAGGAAGCCTTCGGCGCGACACCGGAAGAGATGTAGCCGAGGCTTCGCAGCTTCTCCACCTCCTCCGCGCCCGGCTCCGAGCGGGACGCGTCGGGAGGAGCCGACGGCATCTCCAGCAGGATCCGTCGCATCCGACGCAGATCGTCGCCAACTCCGGCCGCGGTGTTGGCCTTCTCCTCGGGATCGGCGGCGATGTCGTAGACCTCCGGGATCGGCAGGTCGATGTACTTCCTTCGCCCGGCGAGGATGCCGGTGAGCGGCGCCCATCCGCGGTTGAGGCTCGCGGAGAGCGCTTCGAAGTAGGTCGCGCCCCTCTGCTTCGGGCCGCCGGGCAGAAGCGAAACGCCCAGGAGGCCGGCCGGCGCGGGGGCGCCGACGGCGGCGAGCACCGTCGGGAGCAGGTCGACGTGGCTCGCGCCGCCCGTATCGCGGCCCGGCGGGACGAGGCCGGGACACCAGAGCAGCAGCGGGACCCGCAGGGTCGCCTCGTAGGCGAAGAGGCCGTGCGTGATCTCGCCGTGATCGCCGAGAGCCTCGCCATGGTCGGCGGTCACGATGAGAAAGGGCTTGCGCGCCGCGCCGCGCGCGGCGTCGAGCAGGGGTGCCAGCGCCGCGTCCGCCTGCGCCACACCGCCAAGGTAGGGCTCCTGCGCGTAGCGGCTCGCGAAGGGCTCGGGAGATTCGTACGGGGCGTGGGGATCGTAGAGGTGCAGCCACAAGAATCGCGGGCCGGCGGCCTGCGTCTTCCACCATTCCATCGCGGCGGCGACGGCTGTTTCTCCGGAGGCCTCCGGAACGCGGAGATCGTGCGTCCCCTCGCCCGAGCGGTACATCTCCCGATAGACGTCGAAGCCGCGGGAGAGGCCGTAGCGCGAATCCAGCGGAAAGGCGGAGACGAAGGCCGCGGTCGTGTAGCCGCGCTCCTTCAACCGGGTCGCCATCGTGGGGTGTCGGGCGTCGAGCCGGAACCCCGCGTTGTCGCGGATCCCGTGCTGCGGCGGGGTCAGCCCGGTCAGGATGCTCGCGTGCGAGGGCAGGGTCATCACGGCGTGCGCGTGCGTGAAGGAAAAGACCCGGCCCTCGCCGGCGAGGCGGTCCAGATTCGGCGTCGTGCCGCGCGCGTTGCCTTCGAATCCGACGGCGTCCGCCCGAAGCGTGTCGATCGTCACGAGGATGACGTCGGGCGTGGAAGCTCCTGCCGTCCCGGAGGCCGCGGGACCCTGCTTCCGGCACGCCGGGATCAGGAGAACGACCGCGAGAGCAACCAGGCCAGCGGCCGTGCGCGGAGAAGG
>DATBIJ010000007.1:0-9894 GCA_036557025.1 Thermoanaerobaculia bacterium
TCGCCCCCGTAGGCGTTGACGCCGCCGGCCAGCCTCAGCAGATCCGCGACATAGGTGTCGTCGGAGACCGTCATCCAGGGGTCCTTCCAGATCCAGTAGGCATAGCGAAACGGGCGCAAAGAAGGCTCGGAAGCGAGTGCTTCGAGCGATTCCTCGATCGCCCGGGCGAGCTCCTCCGCGCAGGCTTGCGCCTCCAGCGCGCGGCCCCACTGGCGGATCGCGCCGGGGACCTGCGCGACCGTGCGCGGCAGCGTGACGTCGACCTCGATTCCGGCGTCGCGCAGGGCGCGGACATCCTCCTCGCGGTTCTCCTCGGCGTTCGCGAACACCAGCTCCGGCGCAAGCGCGGCGATGCGCGCGACGTCCGGTGTCTTGGTCCCGCCGATCCGCTCGACGGCGGCCAAATCCTCCCGGGGCCGGACGCACCAGCGCGTCACCCCCACGAGCCTCGGCCCCGCGCCCAGCGCCACGAGCGTCTCGGTGATCGAGGGGCAGAGGGAAACGATCCGCTCGGGGCCGGCCACGCGGCAAGTCTACGGCGGCTTCTCGGGCTGGAGGCCGACGGCGCGGGCCGGCGCGGGGTAAAACTAGAATGGAGCTCACCATGCGTCATCCGCGCGTCCGGCTCGTCGCCGCCCTGCTCCTGCTGTCATGGACGGCCGCCCTGCCCGCCCAGGCTCCCGCCGTCGCCGATCGCGATGCCGAGGCCGTCGCGCGGGCGCGCGCGCTCGTCGCCTCCTGGGTCGCCGCATCGGGCGGACCCGCTTCGCAGATCTCCGTCTCACGCGACGGCCGGATCCTCTGGAGCGAGGCCTTCGGCTACGCGAACCTGGAGCTGAAGATCCCGGCGACGCCGCGGACGCGCTTTCGCATCGGAAGCGTCTCGAAGCCCCTGACGGCCGCCGCGATCGGCCGGCTCGTGGAGGACGGGCGTCTGGACCTGGATGCCCCCGTGCAGCGCTACGTTCCGGACTTTCCGGAGAAGCCGTGGCCGATCACGGCGCGACAGCTCGCCGGCCACCTCGCCGGCATCCGGCACTACAAGCCGGGAGAGTTCGTCAGCCAGAGGCACTACGACTCCGTGCGCGCGTCGCTGGCCGTCTTCGAAAACGATCCCCTTCTCTTCGAGCCGGGAACCCGGTTCGCGTACTCCTCCTACGGTTGGAACCTGCTCTCGGCCGTGGTCGAGGGCGCGAGCGGGCAGCCGTTCCTCGAGTTCATGCAGAAGCGCGTCTTCGAGCCCGCGGGAATGGCCGACACCTCCGCCGACGATCCCGGACCGATCGTCCCGAACCGCGCGAGCTTCTACACGCGGGACAAAGAGGACGGGCCCATCCGCAACGCGCTCTACGTGGACAACAGCGTCAAGTGGGCAGGCGGCGGGTTTCTGTCGACGACGGACGATCTGCTGCGCTTCGCCAACGGGCTGATGGCGGGCACGCTGCTCACTCCGCAGACCGTGGCGCTGCTCTGGCGCTCGCAGCGGACGGCCGATGGAAAGGAGACGGGGTACGGGATCGGGTTCGACAACGAACCCGACGCGGCTGGCCGGCGGCGCGTCTTCCACAGCGGATCCGCGCAGGGGGGCACGGCGATCCTGATCCTCTATCCCGACGAGCGGCTGGCGATCGCCATGGCCGGCAACACCGACTACGCTTTCACGGGGCGCGCGCGAGAGCTCGTGCGGCTGTTCCTGGAGGGAGAAGACCTCGGACGCTGGGAGAGCCGCGAGGCGGGATTCGCCTTCACCGTACCTCCCGTCTGGGCCGCGCGGGTGCGCGCGAGCTTCCGGACGGGCAAGGAGGCGCAGGCGGTGCACCCCAAGGCCGTCGGGGCCGTGCCCTTTCGCTACACGCAATACGGCAACGTCGACGCGCCGCCGATCCTGACGATCCTGATCTTCCCGAGCGAGGAGTGGCGGGCGATGGCGAAGGCCAAGACGATCCCGCCGGGCGGCGAGGTGCTTGCGAATCGCGGGGGACGAACGTGGGTCGCCGTGCCGCTCGAGAAGAACCCTTACGTGCCGGGGAGCCCGGATTTCGAGGCGTTCGAAGAGATCCGCGTCGACGCCGCCGCCGTGCGGAAGGCCTTCGCGTTGCGGCCCGGCTCGTAGCGGCGGCGCCGGGGCGTTCGACCGGCCTCGGCTACACTGCCGCTCACTTGGACTCCTCCGCCAGGGACCTCGGTCTGCTGTTTCGCTCGAAACACCCGCTCGTGGTGTGCGAGACGGTGGAGGAGCGCCGTTTCGAGAACCTGATCCGCCGCGTCTGCGCGGACCTGAAGTTCCCGCTCTCGACCTGGAGCTCCGCGAGCGGCCTCTCCCCGGCCCATCCCACCGACGCGCCGCGGACCGTGGATCTGGCGGTCGCGCTCCAGCACATCCGCGCCAGCAAGGGAGAAGGCGTCTTCCTCCTCAAGGACCCCCAGGCCCACCTGGAGAGCGCCTCCGCGCTGCGCGGCCTGCGCGAGGCGGCCCAGGAGTTCGCGGGCACACCCCGCACGATCGTGCTCGTCGGGCCGCAGCTCCCCTCCAAGCCGGAGCTCGACGAGATGGGGGTGCGCTTCGAGTTCTCCCTTCCGGACGCCGACGATTTCCGGCGGCTCCTGCGAGACGTGATCGCGCGGCTTCCCCGCGACCATCCCTCGGCGAAGGTCCAGCTCACGAAGGCCGAAGCCGAGGGCATCGTGACCGACCTGCAAGGCCTGACGATGTACGAGGCGGAGCGCGCGCTCTCCAAAGCGATCGTCGAGGACAACATGCTCTCGGTGGCGGACCGGCCTCGAATCCGACAGACCAAGAAGAGCCTGGTCGAGGGCGGGGGGCTGCTCGAGTTCGTGGCTGCGCCAGAAGGCCTGGCGCAGGTCGGCGGCCTCGCGCGGCTGAAGAAGTGGGTCTCGACCCGGAAAATCGGCTTCCTTCCGGAAGCCGGAAAGCCGCCGCTCGATCCCCCGCGCGGCCTTCTGCTGCTGGGCGTCCAGGGCTGCGGCAAGAGCCTCGCGGCGAAGGCCGTCGCGGCGACCTGGGAGGTGCCCCTGCTCTCGCTCGACGCCGGCCGCCTGCTGGGTCCCTACGTCGGCGAGTCCGAGCGCAACCTGCGCGAGACCCTGCACCGCGTCGACCGCATGGCCCCCTGTGTGCTGTGGATCGACGAGATCGAGAAGGCGTTCCACGCCGGGCGGTCCGTGGAGTCCGACGGCGGAATCTCCAAGCGCCTGCTCGCGACGCTGCTGACCTGGATGCAGGAGCACGAGTCGCGGGTCTTCCTCGTCGCGACCGCCAACGACGTGCACGACCTGCCCCCCGAGCTGATGCGCAAGGGCCGAATCGACGAGATCTTCTTCGTGGACCTCCCGGACGAAGAGACGCGCGCGACGATCTTCCGCCTGCATCTGAAAAAACGCGGCGAGGATGCGACGCGCTTCGATCTGGAGTCGCTGGCCCGTGACACGAAGGGTTTCTCGGGCGCCGAGATCGAGCAGGCGGTCGTCGCGAGCCTCTACGAGGCCCGTTCCGGAAGCTTCCCACTGGACACCGCGACGATCCTGGTCACCGTCCGCTCGACGCGGCCTCTCTCCGTCGTCCGCGCCGAGAAGATCGCCGCGCTCCGGGAGTGGGCCCGCGAGCGGTGCGTGCCCGCCGACTAGGTTCCGGACGTTACTTCGTGATGCTGTAGACGGCCTCCAGGTCCTCCTTCTTCGAGCGCTCCCCTCCCAGGTACTGGCCCAGCCAGTCGAGCACGTAGGCGTGCCAGACCCGCGAGTTGCCGGGTTTCAGGACCCAGTGCCCCTCGTCGGGGAACATCAGGAGCCTGGAGGCGACCCCCTGCGCCTGCAGGGCCGTGAAGAGCTGGAGACCCTGGCCGAACGGAACCCGGTAGTCCCGCTCCCCGTGAACGATCAGCATCGGCGTCTTCATCTTGTCGGCGGAGCGGATCGGGTTCCACTTCTCGTACTGATCCGAGCTCCACGGCCAGCCGCGGAACTCGTAGTTGGTGAACCAGAGCTCCTCGGTCTCCAGGCCCATGCCCAGCAGATCGATGATCCCGTCATGGCAGACGAGCGCCTTGAATCGCTGGGTGTGCCCGGCAATCCACGCGACCATGTATCCGCCAAAGGACGCGCCCGCCGCGCCGATCCTCTCCTTGTCGACGTAGGGCAGCGATTCCAGATCGTCGGTCGCGCGCATCAGATCGTCGTAGACCTTCCCTCCCCAGTCGGCCGTGATCTCGTCGACGAACGCCTGACCGAATCCGTAGGAGCCCCGCGGGTTGGGCGCCAGCACGACGTAGCCCGCCGCCGCGAACACCTGCGGGTTCCAGCGCGTCGACCATGCGTCGTTGGTCGCCGACTGCGGACCGCCGTGGATGATCACGACGGCCGGGTACTTCTTCTTCGCGTCGAAACCCGGCGGCGTCACGAGCCAGGCCTGGAGCCTCTTGCCGTCGGCGGAGGTCGTGAAGCGCTCGCTGACCTCTCCCATCGCGACCTGAGCGAGGCGCGCGTCGTTCACGCGCGTGACCGGCCGGGGGTCTTTCCCGTCGGTTCCCACCGACCAGACCTCGGGAGGCGCGGAGAGCGTCGATCGCAGGAAATACAGCCGCGCGCCGTCCGCGGAGATCGCGAGGCCGGAGGCGTTGCCTCCCTTCCAGATCTCGGTCCGGTTGCCGGTCAGCTCGATCCGATAGAGGACGCCGCGCGCGTTCTGATGCGTCGCGACGAAGAGCGCCTGCGAGTTCGGCGCCCAGACGAACTCGTCCACCCAGGCGTCCAGCGAGCCGGAGATCGGGCGCGCGTTGCGCGTTCCCCGCTCGAGCAGGTTGAGTCGAAAGCGGTCCGCCTCGAAGCCCGGCCGCGATTGCGAGCGGTAGGCGAGGAAGCGGCCGTTGGGGGAGTACTTCGGCGAGCCGTCCCACGCCGGGTTGGCGCCGGTCAGGTTCCAGGCCGACTCGGGGCGCTCGAAGGAGGAGGCCCAGACGTCGGAGTTGGTCGTCGTCGCCTCCATCTTGTCGCGGTTCGACGCGAACGCGATCTCGCGTCCCTCGGGAGAGACGGAGAAGCCCTTGGCGCCGCCGACCTCGAACACCGGCGAGGTGAAGTTGCCGGGCGTGAGGTCGACGGGCTCTCCGCCCGCGGCCGGGATCTTCCACACGTGGACGCGCATCCCGTCCGCCCAGCTGTCCCAGTGCCGGAACAGCAGGCGTTCGGTGACGCGCGCCTTGATCTTCGAGGCGTCGCGCGCGGCGATCTTCTCCCCAACGCACTTCGCCGTCTCGCACTGGGGAAACGTCGCCGCGGTGAAGACCAGGAACTTCCCGTCGGGCGACCAGGAGAAGGCTTCGACGCCGCCGGGGAAGGCCGTAATCTTCGAGGCCTCTCCCCCCGCGGCCGGCATCGTCCAGATCTGCATCGTGCCGTCGCGGTCCGAGGCGAACGCGATCGTCGCCCCGTCGGGCGAGTACTGCGGCTCGGCGTCTTTGGCCGGCCCCGACGTCAGGCGCCGCGCCTCGCCGCCCGCGGCCGGCACGATCCAGAGCGAGGAGGTCGTCTTGTTGGCCGCGACGTCGGGCGCCCCGGCGGCAAAGACCACGAGGTCGGCCTTGGGCGACACCGAGAAGCTCGAAACACGCGAAAACGCGGCGAGCTCGTCGAAGGACAGGGGGCGACGCGCCTGGGCGACGGCCTTTGGGGCCAGGGAGGCGAGGCACACGAGCGCGGCGGCGAAGAAGCGGGATTTCATTGAGCACCCTCCGAGGCGCGCATTGTACGCGCGACCCGATTCGTCCCGGCGGCCCTCTGCTATCATTCCCGGTCCGGGCGGAAACACGGCAAATCCAGAGGTTACCGCCCAAGGAGTGCCGCGCATGGCGAGCGTCGTCCTGGAGGAGAGGGGCACCCAAAGCGGTTCCCGAGGGCCGGAAGTCGTCAACGATTTCTCGATCCACGTGGCCACGGCCAACGGATCCGGCAGCATGTCCTCCAACAACATCCTGATGCGGGCCATCTTTCAGATGGGAATCCCCGTCTCGGGCAAGAACCTCTTCCCCTCGAACATCCAGGGACTGCCGACCTGGTTCACCATCCGCGCGTCGAAAGAGGGCTTCATCGCCCGGCGCCGCGACATCGGCGTGCTGATCTGCATGAACCCGGAGACCGCGCAGGAGGACGTCAAGACCGTCAACCCGGGCGCGGCGGTGATCTACGAGGAAAGCCTGAACCTGCGCGGCACGCGCGACGACGTGCACTTCTATCCCGTGCCCTTCTCGAAGCTCGTGCTCGAGCTCGTGCACGACGGCAAGCTGCGCCGCCTCGCGGTGAACATGATCTACGTCGGCGTTGCCGCCTGGCTGCTCGGCATCGAGATGGAAGAGATCAAGAAGGCGCTCTCGAAGCAGTTCAAGGGCAAGGAGAAGGCGGTCGAGATCAACCTCGCGGCGATCCAGGGCGGGTTCGACTGGGCGGCGCGCAACCTCGTCAAGAGCGACCCCTTCCGGCTCGAGCGCATGAACGCGACCGCCGGCAAGATCATCATCGACGGCAACGCCGCCGCCGCGATGGGCTGCGCGATGGCGGGTGTCACGGTCGTGGCCTGGTACCCGATCACGCCCTCTTCCTCGCTCGCGGAGTCGCTGATCTCCTACTGCCAGCAGCACCGGATCGACCCGCAGACCGGAAAGCCGACCTTCGCGATCGTGCAGGCCGAGGACGAGCTCGCGGCGCTCGGGATGGTCATGGGCGCCGGGTGGGCGGGCGCCCGCTCGATGACCGCGACCTCGGGTCCCGGCATCTCGCTGATGTCGGAGTTCACGGGGCTGGGCTATTACGCCGAGATCCCCGCCGTGGTCTTCGATATCCAGCGCGTCGGGCCCTCCACGGGCCTTCCGACCCGCACCATGCAGGGCGACATCCTCTCGACGTATTTCCTGTCGCACGGCGACGCGAAGCACATCCTGCTGATCCCCGGCAGCGTCACCGAGTGCTACCTCTTCGCCCAGGAGGCCTTCGATCTGGCGGAGCGCTTCCAGACCCCGGTTTTCGTCATGAGCGATTTGGATCTGGGAATGAACAACTGGATGGCGGACCCCTTCCCCTATCCGGAGAAGCCCTTCGACCGCGGCAAGGTCCTGCGCTCGAGCGAGGAGATCAAGGCCCACATCGCGAAGTTCGGCGAGTTCGCTCGCTACCGCGACGTGGACGGCGATGGCATCCCCTACCGGACCCTGCCCGGCTTCTCGGACCTGCCCGCGGCGGCGTATTTCACCCGCGGCTCCGGCCACACCGATCACGCGACCTACTCCGAGCGGCCTCAGGACTACAAGGACCTGATGGACCGCCTCGCCCGCAAGTTCGAGACCGCACGACGCGCCGTGCCCAAGCCCGAGAAGCGGACGACGCCCGGCGCGAGGGTCGGCATCCTCCACTACGGGTCCTCGGATTTCGCCGTGCAGGAGGCCCGGCATCTGCTCTCGCGACGCGGCATGCCGAGCGATTCGCTTCGGGTCCGGGCGCTGCCCTTCCCGGCGGAGGTCCTGGAGTTCGTCGCCTCTCACGACCGCGTCTACGTCGTGGACCAGAACCGCGACGGGCAAATGTACGACCTGCTGCGCCTCGAGCTGACCCCGCAGGACGTCGCGCGCCTGCGCTCGATTCGCCACTACGACGGCTTCCCGCTCGACGCCGAAACGGTGGTCGAAGGCGTGGAAGCCGGGGAGAAGGTCTGATGTCCTCCGTCGCCGACCCCAAGGCACCGCCCGTCAACCGCGTCGGCCTCTCCGTCAAGGAGTACGGTGGGCTGAAGTCCACGCTCTGCACAGGCTGCGGCCACGACGTCATCACGCGGCAGATCACCCAGGCCTTCTACGAGATGGGGGTCGCGCCGCACAAGGTCGCGAAGATGTCGGGCATCGGCTGCTCGTCGAAGACCACGGCCTACTTCGTCGACCGCGGCCACGGCTTCAACGCCGTCCACGGCCGCATGCCGGCCGTCGCGACCGGAGCGATGCTCGCCAACCACGGGCTCGTCACGATCGGCGTCTCCGGCGACGGGGACACGGCCTCGATCGGCGCGGGCCAGTTCGTCCACATGCTGCGCCGGAACATCCCGATGATCTACGTCATCGAGAACAACGGCGTGTACGGCCTCACCAAGGGACAGTTCTCCGCGACCGCGGATCTGGGCACGAGGCTGAAGACCGGCGTCGTCAGCGACCTGCCGCCCATCGATCTCTGCGCGATGGCAATCGAGCTGGGCTGCGGCTACGTCGCGCGGTCCTTCTCGGGAGACATGAAGCAGCTCGTCGCGCTGCTCAAGGGCGCGATCGCGCACCGCGGCACGGCGCTGCTCGACGTCATCTCGCCCTGCGTGACGTTCAACAACCACGAGGGCTCGATGAAGTCCTACAAGTGGGCGAAGGAGCACGAGATCCCGATCCAGGAGATCGGCTTCGTGCCCTACTTCGAGGAGATCCACGTCGACTACGACCCCGGCACGACCCAGGAGGTCGAGCTGCACGACGGCTCGAAGATCCGCCTGAAGAAGCTCCGCGAGGACTACGACGCGACGAACAAAGGCGGCGCGCTGGCGCTGCTGCTCGAGGCGGAGCAGAAGCAGGAGTTCCTGACGGGGCTGATCTACGTGGAGCCGAGCAAGAAGGACTTCCTGTCGCTGCTCTCGCTGCCGGACGTGCCGCTGGCGTCGCTCACCGAGAAAGAGACCCGTCCTCCGCGGGAGGCACTCGATAAGATGATGGAGGAGCTCCGCTAGGCGGCCGATCCTGGGGTCTGCGGGAAGAACCCGCGGCACCCTCCTGTTGTCCGGGGTCATGAAGCTCTCGACGCGTCTCGCCGGCATCGCTCTGGGCCTGCTCCTGATGACCGCGATGGCCGCCTCCGCCCACGATCACGGCAAGGCCGCGCCGAAGAAGCCGACCGGCAATGCCGGGTCGGCGCAGAACTCCTGCAAGACCTGCATCGAGCGGCGCGCGACGCTGGATCCGGCCCAGTTCGCCGACACCCGGATCTACGAGCCGGAGGTGAAGCCGGCCTATGAGATCGCGCGCAAGTACCCGGCGCTGCTCGATCGCCTCCACTGCTTCTGCGAGTGCCAGGAGAGCCCGACCTTCAAGCACAAGACCCTTCTGACCTGCTTCACCGACGCCCACGCCGCGGGCTGCGGCATTTGCATCAAGGAGGCCCTCCTCGCCGCCGAGCTGAAGGAGAAGGGCGTCTCCGACGCGGAGATCGAGTCCCTCGTCGAGCAGATGTTCAAGACCGACGGCCACCGCGACACGCACGACCACGGGCGCTCGTAGGGCGTAGGACCCGCGAACCGGCACGGGCGCGCGGGACCGGGCCGGGGCGCGTGCCCCGTAGAATCCCGCCGTGCGCCGCTCCCTTCGAGCCTCCGGAATCCCCTTCGGCATCGGCCGGCAGAAGCCGCACCACTTCCGCGAGATGGCGCGGATCGCATGGGAAAACAGGGGCGAGCTCCCCTTCGCCTGGCGAATCCTGACGCGCGGGGTGTGCGACGGCTGCGCCCTGGGAACGACGGGGCTGAAGGACTGGACGCTCGAGGGCACGCACCTCTGCATGGTGCGGCTCGAGCTGATGCGGCTGAACACGATGCCGGCACTCGATCCGTCGCGCCTCGCGGACGCGGATGCCCTGGCGAGGCTCTCCTCCCGGGAGCTGCGGGATCTGGGCCGCCTGCCGGAGCCGATGCTCCGGCGCAAGGGGGATGCGGGATTCCGCGTCGTGACCTGGGAGGAGGCGCTGGAGGTCGCCGCCGCCGGGATGCGGGCAACGGCGCCCGATCGCATGGCGTTCTACCTCACCTCGCGCGGCGTCACGAACGAGAGCTACTACGCTGCGCAGAAGGCCGCACGTTTCCTCGGCAGC
>DATBIJ010000008.1:0-4239 GCA_036557025.1 Thermoanaerobaculia bacterium
CGCGACGACGGTGTAGATGGCCCAGGCGGCGACGCCCAGGAGCATCCACAGAGCCCCGAGGAGCGGATTGGGCGACGCCGCGCCGCCGCGGCCCGCCGCCACCACGAGCGCGACGCCGGCGAAGGAGAGCACCATGCCGGCGATCCGGCGAGGCGACGGCCGCTCCTTCAGAAAAGTCACGGCGGCGAGCGTGATCGCCGCCGGAACCAGGGCGAAGACGATCGCTCCCTGCGAGGCCGATCCGTAGAGCAGCGCGTAGTTGAAGCCGACGTGAAAGATCGCAACACCCGTCAGGGCCATGAGCGCGAGCGGGCCGAGAGGAAGCGGGCGCGGGATGTTTGCGAGGCCGCCGCGCGCCATCACGATCGGGATCAGGACCGCGGCCGCGATCAGGAATCGCAGGGCGCTCAACGCCAGGGGCGGGATTTCGACGACGGAGGCCTTGGTGATCGCGAACGTGCTTCCCCACACGACCATGAGACCGATCGCGCTCGCGATCGCACGGGTGCGGCGGGAATTCATGATCGGGCGTCTTCGAGGCGGGATCTTCCCACCCTTCCTTCTCAGACTCGGGAGGCAGCTGCGCGAGGCGCCCGACCCTGCGGCGCACGCCGGACCGCGTGCAGCAGGAGCAGGAACAGCACGGCGAACAGGGCACCCGTCCCGATCGACTGGGCCGGATCGCCCTTCCACTTGACTCCCATGAGCGTCGCGAAGAGAGCGAACGTGAGTGCGTCTCCCAATCCGAACTGGAGGATTTGCGGAACGGGACGCCATCCCGCCCGGCCCATGGCGACACCGGCGGCCGCGATCACCGCCACGGACGCGACCAGATAGACGGCGAAGGGCACATGCCGTGGAGCCTGGATCTGGAGGACGTAGAAAACGATGGTCGTTGCGCCGAGAAGCGCCGGCCATCGAGAGACGCGTCCCGCCCGAGGCGGCTCCGGGCGCGCACGAAAGAAAGGAACGGTCACGGCGAGGGTGACGAGCCCGGCGCTGACGGCGACATACACGAGGAACGTGCCGGGATCGTTGCGCACGGGGTTGACGAAGTAGAGCGAATACAAGGCGATCAGGATGACCGCGAACAACGGCCGGAGGTGTCGCGCGCGTCCCGAGGCGAGCCAGCGGCTGTCCGCGACTTCCGGAAAGAGCCAGCGGCCGATCAGAATCGGGTAGAGCACGCTGTGCAGCGCGTGCCAGAAGACGATGAAGATCGCGAGCCCGATCTGTATGGCTCCGATCTGCCCGTAGCCCGAGAAGTCGAAAACCTCGGGTCCGCTGGGCTGGCTCAAGGTCTTCGCGATCACCCCCTCGTTGAAGATCCCGTAGGCCAATCCCAGGACGACCACGCCCTTGACCCCGAGCCCGCGAGCCGCCGCGATCTCACGGATGACCAGGACGGGAACGCCGTACGTGAGGGCACAGAGCACGAACGGAACCGGCTGGAGAAACGTCGTGAGCGCCATGTTCTGCGTCAACACCTCCGCCATGAAGGCAGGCGCCAGAAGGAGAAACAGCACGCCGCGCGTCACGGATCCTCCTCGCGAAGCGGGGCGGCCGCGTCGGTCGCCCCTCACCTACCACGACGTAGGGTGAGAGGCGATGTTCCCTGCGACGGGCCTCTCAGGCCGGGCTACGGTCGGAGTTTGGCCTCGCAATGATGGTGGACAGCATGGTCGCGACGAGCTCGTGCTCGGCGCCGTTCAACCCGAGCACCTCGGCGAAACAGACCGTCAGACTCCGGCCGGCACGCAGCACCCGCCCGCGCGCGAGAAACCGCGGCGCCTTCGCGGGCGCCAGCAGGTTGATCTTGAACTCCACCGCCAGGACCTCGTCACCGGGAGGGGTCAGCGTCATCGCGGCGTAACCGTTCGCGGAATCGGCGATCGTCGTCGTGGCGCCGGCGTGCAGGTAGCCGTGCTGCTGGACGAGCGCGGGAGAAAACGGCAGGCCGATGTGGACCTCGCCCGGCTCCACGAGCTCGAGCGAGGCGCCGAGCGTCGACAGGAAGGTCTGCCGCGCGAAGCTCGCGCGGACGCGTGCCGCGAAATCGGGATCGCGCGGCGTCGGGCGCACCGTCACGCGCGTGAGACTAGCAGCCGACGGCGCGGCTGCGCCGTTCGAGCAGCACGACGTCGCGCCAGCGGCCATCGAGCTGTCCGAGCCGTTCGCGCGTGCCCACGACCCGAAATCCGCATCGCTCGTGGATCGCGAGGCTGGCGGCGTTCTCCGGCAGGATGCCCGCCTGAAGACTCCAGATGCCCTGTCGTTCCGATTGCTCCACCAGTTCTCTGAGCAGCCGCAGGCCGACGCCCTGCCCGCGCGCGGCGGACGCGACGTAGACGCTGACTTCGGCGACGCCGGCGTAGGCGCACCGGTCGGAGACCGGGGAGAGCGCCGCCCAACCGACGACTGCCTCCGCGGTGACGGCCACGAGGCGCGCGGCCTTCGCGTGCTTCGCGTCCCACGTATCCCAGCTCGGAGCGGCGGTTTCGAAGGTCGCGTTCTTCGTCGCGATCCCCTCTTCGTAGATCGCGCGAACCGTCGGCCAGTCCTCGGCGACGAGCGGACGCAGCTCGGGCAGGGTCTGCACCGCCACGTCAGTCCGCGGAGAGCGCGCTGATCGTGACGTAGTACCCGTCCGGATCTCGAAGCGAAAACTCCTGCGTTCCCGTGCTCGAGTTCACGTGGGGTTCCTCTTCCAGCCGGGGCACGAGGGCCCGCGCCCTCGGCAGGGCGGCCTCGAAATCATCGACCCGAAGGAACAGGAGGAGGCCGTTGCCCGGTGTTGCGCCCTCGGGGCTCGTCAGCGTGGGATGGTCGTGCGCGCCCCATTCGTGGAGGCAGAGCAGGACCGTCCCATCCGTGTCGAGGATCTGACCGAAGTACGGGTGCGCGGGAGCCGTCGGCGGCTGGCCGAGGAGCGACTGGTACCACCGGAAGCTCCGAGCCACGTCAGCGACCCCGATGATCGTCCACGTGCGCTTCATGGCGAGGTCCTGCGCGGAGCGTATGCGAGGAGGAAGTCCCCTGCAACGCCGGACCGCAGGCCGCCGTCGAGGCGCGCGGAAGCGACGTTCTAGTCGTACATCCCGTCCGCGTGCCACGACCCGTCCTTGCGATCGCGGAAGATCCGATAGAGGCCGCCCTCGGAGAGCTCGACGTCCCAGTAGTCGCGGTCGGCCGGCGTCTCGCTCCACCAGCCGTCCTCGAGCGACCAGGGACCGGAGGCCGCGCGCACGGCGCCGCGGATCTCGGGCAGCGACGGCTCGGTGTGGGTCGAGCGCAGGGAGACGGGGCGGGAGAAATCGCCGTTCTCGAGCAGGACTTCCAGATCGAGCGGCGGGCGGAAGGCGCGGATGGCGAGCAGTCCCCGTCCCGCGCGCGGCGCCGGCGCCACGTCGGGAGGAGGCGGCGGCGCGAAGGGCGCGAGACCGTAGCGCTCGGGGCGCAGGCCATCGACGACGCGCGGCGAGCGCACGCGATCCTCGCCGAGCATCGCGGCGAGGCGGGCGATGGTCGCGGCGAGGCGATCGGGCGAGAGGGCCGCGGGCCCGAAGAGCGAGAGCTGGGCGCGGCGCGGCCGGTCCGGGCGCGCCGAGAAGACGAAGCCGACGACGGGCGCGCCGGGCGGCGTCTTCTCCAGATCGAGGCGCACGAGGGTCAACAGCGTCTTGACGTCGCGCGTGGGCGCGGGCAGATCGACGGCGCGCTCGTGATGGCCGTCGGGATCGAGCTTCAGCGAGATCTCCAGGCGTATGCAGGCGAGGGCCTGGGACTCCAGGCGCGCGGTCAGGCGATCGAGCGCGGCCTGGGCGAGGAAGAGGAAGGGCTCGAGCGAGAGAAGGGGCCACTCCAGGTCCATCCCTTCGGTGAAGGAGAGCGGCGGCAGGCGCGGCATCAGAGGGGTCGGATCGACGCCGCGCGCGCAGACGTGCAGGGCGCGCCCCAGCTCGCCCAGCCGACCCGCGACCTCGCCCTCCGGCAGCTTCGCGAGATCTCCGATCGTGCGAAGTCCCCAGCGCTCGAGGGACGCGGCGATCTCCATCTGAGGCGAGAGGCGCGAAAGCGGCAGGGCCGCGAGGAACGCGGCCTCGCCTCCCGGCGGGACGACGGAGGGCGTGTCGGGCAGCCCCGCCGCGACGCGCGCGGAGAGACGCGAGCCGGCGAGGCCGACGCGTGCGGGGAGCCCGCAGCGGGCGATCGTGTCGAGGACTCTGCGTCCGAACTCCC
>DATBIJ010000009.1:0-3432 GCA_036557025.1 Thermoanaerobaculia bacterium
GGCCGGCATGCCGCCGAACCGCAGCACGGCCGCGCGGCCGACCGCCACGCCCGGAGAGACCGGCACTCCCTGCAGCATCGTTCCCAGATTATCCCGCGCGCGCAGAAGGCCGGCGGGTCTACTGCTCCTCGTCGAAGGACCGAGCGATCAGATCCTCGACGGCGGCGAAGGCCTCGGCCTCGTCCTCGCCCGACACCGCGATGACGATGCGAGTCCCCTGCGAGGCGGCGAGCAGCAGGATTCCGAGGATGCTCTTGCCGTCGACTTCCTCCGAGTTCCTGCGGATCTTCACGGAGGACTTGTAGCGGCCGGCCGTCTGGACGAACTTGGCCGCCGCGCGGGCGTGAAGGCCGAGCCGGTTCTTGATCTCGAGCTCGCGCTCGATCACGTCTCCTGCCTCTCCGCGATCGGGGAGGGCTCCTCGCCCTCGTCCGCCAGCAGGTCGGAGGCGACGTAGATCGAGCGCTGGCCGCGGTCCCGAACGATGCGCGCGACCTCGGCGAGCGGCCGTCCGCTGTTCTGCAGGGCGACGCACTTGAGCACCATCGGAAGATTCACGCCGGTCACGATCTCGACTCTGTCCTTGCGCAGGAACGAGAGGGTCAGGTTCGTCGGCGTGCCGCCGAACATGTCGGTCAGGATCACCACGCCCTCGCCCTGTTCCGCCTCCGCGAGGCCGGCGGCGATGCGGGAGCGGGCATCCTCCCCCGTCTCCCGCCACTCCAGCGCGACGGACATTACGCGGCCGACGTCCGGCTGGATCGTCTTCGCCGCGGCCTTCAGCTCCTCGGCCAGCCGGCCGTGGGTCACGATGAGGACGCCGATCACGAGCACGGGATCTTATCCCGCAGAGCGCCCCCCGCTCAGTCGCGGTTGACGTCGCGGTGGGACACGCGGGCCGGGAAGCCGCGCTCGCGCAGCAGCTCGGCGAGCCGCTCGGCGACGTAGACGGAGCGGTGCTTGCCCCCGGTGCACCCGATGCCGATCGAGAGGTAGCTCTTGTGCTCCTGCTGGTAGAGCGGAAGCACGTAGTCGAGGAAGCCCGTGAGGTGCTGCAGGAAACGGCCTGTCTCGGGGTCCTTCTCGATGTAGGCGGCGACGGCCGGGTCGGCGCCGGTCTTGGGCTTGAGCTCCGGCACGAAATGCGGGTTCGCGAGGAACCGCACGTCGAAGAGCAGGTCCGCGTCGTGGGGCGTTCCGTACTTGAAGCCGAAAGAGGTCGCCGCGACGACCATCCGGGCCCTGTCGGGGTCGCCGACGAACGTGCGCTGCACGAAGGACCGCAGCTCGTGCACGGTCATCTCCGAGGTGTCGACCACGACGTCCGCGACGGCGCGCACTTCCTCGAGCAGGGCCCGCTCGCGCCGCAGGGCGTCGAGCAGCGCCCGGCCCCCGCCCAGCGGGTGCGGACGGCGGGTCTCCGAGAAGCGCCGGATCAGCACGTCCTCGCGCGAGTCGAGGAAGAGCAGCTGGGTCGACGGCGCCGCGGCCTTGATGCGCGCGAGCATCTCGGGGAAGCGGCCCGCGAAGTCCGGGTTGCGCACGTCGAGCACGATCCCGATGCGCGGCGAGGTCACGCGCGCGAGCAGCGGCTCCACCAGCTCGAGCGGCAGGTTGTCGACGCAGAAGTACCCCATGTCCTCGAGGGACTTGTTGACGAAGCTCTTCCCCGATCCCGAGAGTCCCGTGACGATGACGACGCTCTCCGGGACCGAGGGGGATGCGCCGCCGTGCGGCTCCGGCGCCGGCGCGCTCAATCGGTCCCCGGCTCGCCCGCGTCGAAGTTGCGGGCGATCTCCTCGTCCAGCCGTCGCGCGAACTCCTTGGCGGCGTCGTAGCCCTGGGTCTTCAGGAGCTCGTTGCGCGCCGCGATCTCGATCAGCAGCGCGAGATTCCGTCCCGAGGCCACGGGGAGGCGCAGGAACGGGCGCGGGCGATCCAGGATCGCGTAGGTCTCGCCGTCCAGGCCGAGCCGGTCGTATTTCTTGGTGGGGTCCCAGCGCTGGAGCTCGATGACCAGCTCGATCGACTTGGAGGAGCGGACCGCCGAGACCCCGAAGAGATGCTTGATGTTGATGATCCCGATGCCGCGCAGCTCCATGTGGTAGCGGATCATCTCCGCCGCGCGACCGACCAGCGCACCGTTGGGGTACTTGCGGATGTCCACGACGTCGTCGGCCACGAGCCGGTGACCCCGCGAGATCAGCTCCAGCGCGCACTCGCTCTTGCCGATCCCCGAGTCCCCCAGCAGCAGGACGCCCATTCCGTACACGTCGACGAGCACGCCGTGGACGCTCGTGAAGGGCGCGAGCTCGTCCTCCAGGATGCGGGTGATGGACTGGATGACGACGGAGGTCGTGGCGTGCGAGACCAGCAGGGGGACCTTCTTCTCTCGGCACTCGCGCGCCAGATCCTCGGGTACGGGCTGGCCCTTCGTGATCACGAACGCCGCCACCGGCAGCTCGCAGATCGCGTGGATCCGGTCGCGGCGCACTTCGGGAGGCATCGTGTCCAGGTAGTGGAGCTCGCTCTCCCCCAGGATCTGGATTCGCCCCGGTTTGATGTACGGCAGGAAGCCGGCGAGGGCGAGGCCGGGCCGCTGGATGCGCCCCCAGGAGATCGCGCGGTCGAAGCCGCTCTCCCCCGCCACCACGCGCAGGTCCAGGTCCGCGAGCAGCGGCGAGCGCAGGACCTCCGCGGTCAAGCCGGGCGGGCGGCGGGGCGTCACGGCGGTGGTCGTCATGACGCCGCCGGCGCAAGGGCCGCCTCGGATTCCCGCAGCGCCTCTTCCAGGCGCTCCCGCGTGTCGGCGGCCGCGAGCCGGGCGGTCGTCTCGGGCGACCGCAGGAGGCGCGAGACCCGGGCGAGCGCCTGGAGATGCAGGGCCGCCGCCTGGGGCGGCGAGAGGATCAGGAAGATCACGTGCACCGGCTGGCCGTCGGGGGCGCAGAAGTCGACGCCGTCTTTGGAGATCCCCACGGCGAGCACGACGTCGGAGAGGCCGGCGAGCTTGCAGTGCGGGATCGCGACCCCGCTGCCCAGACCGGTGCAGCCGAGCTTCTCGCGCTCGAGCAGGCGCCGCGAGAGCTCCTGGGGGTCCGCCGCGATCCCTGCCGCGACGAGCCGGCGGGACATCTCGGCGAGCGCCTCCTCCATCCTGCCCCCCGGAAGGTCCGGGAACAGCAAGCGGGGGTCGATGAGCCCCTGCAGGAATCCGCCGGACCCGCTCACGCTCTTCCCGTCCGACTTCTCAGCGTTCCGGCACGATGAGGCCGTAGTCGCCGTCCCGCCGCCGGTAGAGCACGGAGAGCCGCTCGGAGCCGGCGTCGCGGAAGACCACGAACTCCTCGCCGGAGCCCTCCATGCGGAGGGCGGCCTCCTCGGCGGTCATGGGCTTGATGGGCGCGCTGCCGGCCCGGACGATCCGAACAG
>DATBIJ010000010.1:0-7110 GCA_036557025.1 Thermoanaerobaculia bacterium
CACCAGCAGGGTCCCGGCGGTGGAGCCGAGCGTCAGAAAGCCGAGCTTGCGGCGCCCGAGAGCCGTTCCGAGCGCCAGCGTCACGAACAGGAGAACGAAGGGCTGATCCCCGAGGACCCGCAGGACGTCGCCGAGGGCTCCTCCCGGATCGGATGGCATGGTCGAATCATGCCGCAGGACGTCCCCTTCTCACACAGCCGCCTGCATCCTCGCGCATGGTACGAAGGTCCCATAGAATGCGGCCGCCCCGATTTGCTTAGGATGTCCGTCGCGTCCCGCAGGATTCGTTCAGAACCGGGAGGGGTCCATGAGTCACTCGATGCCGGCCCGTCGCGCGGCGCGCCGCCCTTCGGCGGCCCGGCGGATCCTCGTGATCGCGTCCGCTCTCGCCGCGCTTTGGCCCGGCTCCGCGCGCGCCTCGATCTTCCACGGCGAGACGCTGGACAAGATCGCGGGCGTCCTCGCCTGGATCGTCCTGATCATCGTCCCGATCGTCGCGATCGTCGCGTTCTGGCTCGTCCACATCCTTCCGGAGAAGATCGCCGAGAAGAAGCACCACCCTCAGGCGAAGGCGATCCAGACCCTCTGCCTGTTGTCGCTCGTCTTCGGCGGCCTGCTCTGGCCGCTGGCCTGGCTGTGGGCGTACACGAAACCGGTCCTCTACCGAATGGCCTACGGCACGGATCGCGGCGAGGAGGGACACGGCGAGCAGGCGGCCAGGGAAGGCGGCCCCGAGCCTCCCGACGACGAGGTGCGGCGCCTCAAGGCGCGCCTCGCCGAGCTCGAAGGCAAACATCCGGCTCGCCCCGCGACGGGAGGGGTGTGAGATGGAAGTCCTCCTTCTCGGGATCTACTCCTTCTTCGTCTGGCTGATCTTCTTCAAGTTCAAGTGGCTGCCGTGGAACATCGTCAGCCAGGTCATCGTCGTGACGATCCCGATCATCGCGCTCACGGTCCTGATCCTCTTGCTGAACATCTACGCCCCCTCGTCGCACGATGTCCGGACCATCAACTACGTCGTGCAGGTCGTGCCCCGGGTCACGGGCCGGGTCATCGATGTCCCCGTGGAGCCGAACCGGCCCGTCAAGAAAGGCGACGTGCTCTTCCGCGTGGACCCGGTGCCCTTCGAGCTCGAGGTCGCGGCGGCGAGGTCCAACATCACGGCGCTGAAGGCCAAGCTGCTGACCGCCGGAGCGAACGAGCGGGGCCTCGGGGAGCAGCTCAAGAGCGCGACGGGCAAGAAGGCCGCGTTGCAGGCGCGGCTCGACCTCGCGAACAAGCGACTCGCGCAGTTCACCGAGCTCGCCCGGGCCGGCGCGGGCAGCCGCTTCGACCGGGAGCAGGCGCAGACCGAGGTCGATGACCTCACCAAGCAGATGGCCGCGGCATCCGCCGCCGAGGCCGAGGCCATGGCGAAGTTCGCCGCGAAGACCCCCGACGGGGTGCAGGACGAGGTGGCCAAGGTCCGTGCCGAGATCGCGCAGGCCGAGTCGCAGCTGGGCGACGCCGAGTGGAGGCTCAAGGAGACCACGGTGTTCGCCCCCGCCAACGGCACGATCGTGAACCTGCAGCTGCGGGTCGGCTCGACGGCCTCGCAGTTCGCCGGGCTTCCGGTCATGAGCTTCGTCGAGGACGAGCAGTGGATCATCGCGACCTTCGCACAGAACGAGGTCCGTGAGGTCGAGCCGGGCAACGAGGCGGAGATCGCCGTCCGGACGTATCCGGGACGGGTCATCAAGTGCAAGGTGGATTCCGTGATCTGGGCGACCGCACAGGGCCAGCTCCCGATGGGAGGCACGCTTCCGGGCGCATCCACCTACGGGATCCCGGAAGGGCGACTGGCCGTCCGGCTCCATCTCGACGGGAAGGACCAGGGGCTCTTCCTCGCCGCGGGAGCGCGCGGCCAGGCCGCGATCTACACCGAGCACGGCAAGATGATTCACATCCTGCGCAAGGTCATCATTCGCGTCGGCTCCAAGCTCGATTGGCTGATCCTGAAGCTCCACTGATGACCCGAGCCTCCTGGGCCGTTGCAGCGCTCGCGGTCACGACGGCCGTCGGCTGCGCGATCCACAAGCCGCCGCAGACACCGGAAATCACGGCGCAGGCCGCGCCCAACGCGAAGGTCGCGGAGGCCTGGCGCGCGGCCGCCACGAGCGGGCCGGTCGCGGATCCCTGGCTGACGGCGCTGGGCGATCCCCAGCTCGTCGCGCTGGTCGAGGAGGCGCTGCGCTACAACAACGATCTCGCCATGACGTCCGCCCGCGTCGAGCAGGCGGCGGCGTACGTCCGGATGGTCGGCGGCAGCATCTACCCCGCGGTCGACGGCGTCGCTCGGGGCAGCATTGGAGACGATGCCTCGGGGAGCAACCTCGTCGCGGTGCAGGCCAGCTGGGAGGTCGACCTTTGGGGCCGCGTGCGCTACGGGAAGGCGGCGGCCGAGGCGGATTACGCGAGCGCGGAAGCGGACTTGATCGGCGCGCGGCAGTCCCTGGCGGCCATGGTCGCCAAAGCGTGGTTCCTCGCGAGCGAGGCCCGCCTGCAGCGCCTGGCCGCCAAGTCGGCGTTCGACGCCTCGACGGAGCAGGTCGGGCTCACCCAGAAGCGGCTCGACGTCGGCGTCGGAAACGAGCAGGAGACGGCGCTGGCGCGATCGGACGCCGCGAAATACGAGGCCGCGGTGCTCGAGCTCGAGCTGGTGGAGTCCTCGGCGCGCCGGGCGCTGGAGGTGATGCTCGGGCGCTATCCCTCCGCCGAGCTCGAGGCGATCTCCCCGCTGCGCGCTCCCGAAACGCCGGTCCCGGCGGGAATTCCTTCCGAGCTGCTGGAGCGCCGCCCCGACATCATCGCCGCGCGCAACCGGGCCGCCGCGGCGTTCTACCGGGCCGGCGAAGCCGAGGCGGCGCGACTGCCACGGCTCTCGCTGACCGCCTCGGTCGGCGCGGTGGATTCCCAGTTCCTCCAGTTCGTTCCCGACTTCGAGAACCCGATCATCGGGCTCGGCGCGAACCTGCTCGCGCCGATCTTTCGTGGCGGCGCGCTCAAGGCGCAGGCGGAGATCCGCACGGCGGAGCAGAAAGAAGCGGTCGCTCGCTACGGTGGCGTCGTCCTGCGTGCTTTCCAGGAGGTGGAGGACTCGCTTGCGGCCGACGTCAACCTGGCGCGCCGCGAACAGGTCCTCACCGGAATGGTCAAGGATTCCTCGCGCTCCGTCGAGCTCTCCCAGATGCAGTTCGACGTCGGCCGCGTCGCGATGCTCTCGGTCGTGCAGGAGCGCATGCGCCTGTACGCGGCGGAGTCCTCTCTGATCCGTGTCCGGGCCGAGCGCCTCGTCCAGCGCGTCAACCTCTACCTCGCGCTGGCCGGCGACTTCCTGCCGGCTCCGATCCCGGAGGTCGCCGTTCCCGCCCCGACGCCGACACCGGCGCCCGCACAGCAGCCGTAGCCCCGGCCGTGGGCTAGGGGGCCGCCTCGATCGGCTCTCGGCCGCTGAGCGCGGCGGGAGTGAACGGTTTCGAGCATGCCGGAGGTGGCGGGTTGGTGCCCGTCCAGGTGACGCAGAACCTGTACTCGCCCGCCGGATTCGGCGGGTCGTGCAGGAGCGAGCCGATCCAGAGCGCCGCCCAGACCCTCTTCTTGGTCGTCATGCTCCGGAAGTCGAGCAACGTCGTGATCAGCTCCGTGCCGGCGTCGTCCGTGCGCTGCTGCCATCCGGTGCCCATGTTCTGCTGGACGGAGACGCGGCGCGCCGCGATCTCTTCGAAGTCGTCGCGGGGCCGCGGCTCTTCCCAACGGAACCAGGGGAGCCGGCGCGCGGGCCGACCGGTGGCGTCCAGCAGGATCGGCTCGAGCAGCTCATCGGGGTGCCCGCGGGCGTCCCCACAGAACTTCGGCCCGAATTTGCTCGTCTTCGCGCCGATGTAGAACTCCTGCGGCGGGATGTCCCGATCGATCTCCTCGGCGTTCTGCTTCAAGCGCGCCATCTCGCAGGCGAGGAGCGGACCTTCTCGAGGACCCCAGATCGTGGATGCGCCGGTGTACTCCTGCTCCACGTACTCCTCGGGGCTCGTGTTGTACGAGGCGTACTCGTTCGAGAGACCGAGGAAGGCGAGACGCGGCCGATCGAGATCCGCAACGCCGTAGAGCCGGTGCGCCATGGCCGTCGTCATCTCGACCGGGACCGACGCGATGGTCAGCGGGCCCAACGTCGCCAGCGTGATCGGAAGGTCCCTGGGAAAGGCCTCCGGAGGGGCGGCCTTCCGTGTGAACTTCAGGAACCGAACGATGGGGGAGTCCAGGGCGGGCAGCTTCGGGCCCTGGCCGTTGTCCGGCTGCGCCCGCATTCCCTCGTGAAAGCCCAGATCGTACAGGACGGTCCGATCGCCCTCGGCCCCGCCGAACGCCGCCGCGCCGAACTTGGGCTTCGAGGCGAGAACGAGAGACTGTCCATTCCACACGCAGCTCGTCTTCGTCGAGACGTCGGCCTGTCGGACGTGGATCGAGCCTTGCGAGAACTCCTCGAGCGGGGTGGACAGGAGCACGCGCTCGATCCGGGCGGCGAATGTGTTTCCCAGACGCTCGACGTCTCTCACGTCGCGCCGGAGACGCCTTGGGACGATGTCGCCCTCCGCGCCGTTGAAGAAGGCGGCGACGACACCGGGCCTCGCGGCCTCCAACCGGGACATCGCGATGCCGGTCAGATCCGAGCTGAAGACCGGAGCGGTCGCTTGCAGGACGGTCGGGTGAACGGCGAAGAACACCAGCAGGCCGATCGTCGCGGCGTCCCGCTCGATCTCCAGGACCTGCAGCGTCTGGTCGGCCATCCGCAGCCGCGGGCAACCGTCGAGATCCCATCCCCTCTCGGGCTCGCAGGTCGATCCACCGGCGCTGGCCGGCACCGGCGTGCCCGAGGGATCCGCGCAGAGCCGAAGGGCACGGCAATCCCGCGGGAGGGCGGGGTTGAGAGCATCCATCAGCTCGTCGCGCTCGATGTTCAGGAGAACGGTGCCCGGCATCCGATTGACGACGAAGGGATCGATCCCCGAGGGGTCCTGGTCGGCTCGTCCGACCCTCCAGCGAAGAGACAGGGGTTTCCCCTCGCTCGCCTGGGCGTCTTCGATAGCGTCGAGGATCGCGCCCGAGATGCGGTCCGCGAGGAACTCGAAGAGGGCGCGCTGGAAGCCGGGATAGCTCGCGGCGTACTGGTTGTAGCCGCGCGCCGACAGGTAGTTGCCGGGACCTTGATGTGTGTGGCTCGCTCCGAGCAGGATCTCCTGCGGCGCGATGGCCACGCCTTCGCGATGCAGGCGATGACTCACCACCGCGTGCAGGCCCGCGGGTATCCCCCAGAGATCCGTCGCCACGAGGACGATCTGGTCGCCCTGCCCGTCGGCGAAGTAGAAGGCTTTCGCGTAGAGACGGGTCCAGTGTCCATGGGCAACGGCCCCCGCGGGCCCGTGACCGCCGGTCGGGTAGCAGGGCGTCGGCGTAATGTCCGCACGGCCGACCCCGACGCGGAAGCTGCCGCCCGCCGGCAGGGGCCGGGCCCGATAGGTCGACACGTTCATCGAACAGGCGGCGAGCGCCACGCAGGCCGCCAGAAGCGCGCCGATCCGGCGCAAGCCCGGGAAGTAGGCCATCGGCGTCTCCCTCGGAGACTATAAGACTCGACGAGCCGGAGTGCCTCTATTGCTCGCGGCGCGATCGGCGGCCGCGAAGCAGTTGTTCGCGGCGCGAGGAGTCTCCGTCCTCGGAGGAGCCTCGCGCCGCGGTCGCGGGAGCGAGTCGAGGGATCAGGCGAGCGGTCGAGGCCGCATCCGGCCGAGCCGCTCGCCGGTGCCGAAGGCAGATCCCGAGCGAGCGAGAGCGACGGTATTGGTGGAGCGGAGCGGGATCGAACCGCCGGCGCCTCGCTTCGCTCGGGCCGTTCCGCCGGGCGTCCATGAGCGGGGGGCTCTGCCCCCCGTGCCCCCCGTGCGGAGGTCGGCGGTTCGATCCAGGCACACTTCGGCTACGGAATCATCGAGTCGAGAAACGCGTGGTGAGGCAATTGGTGGAGCTGAGCGGGATCGAACCGCCGACCTCCTGAGTGCGATTCAGGCGCTCTCCCAAACTGAGCTACAGCCCCACGTCGGCCAGGAGGGGGCAGAGAGTAACATTGGCGCCCCGACGGAACAAGGGCATCGAATGGAAGAAAAGACCATGACCGCCGGCGCCGCGCCTCACGAGGAGAGCCTCACCGCCACGCGGTCGGATTCTCCGGAAGCGACGGACACCGACCTGTTGATCGGCGCACTCTTCGAGGCCCGCGAGCAGCTTCGGCTCTCGCGCCTGCGCGAAGAGGCCATGGGCGCGCGCGTGACGATCGCCGAAAAGCAAACGTGGGTGGCCGTTCGCGAGCACCGGCGGATGACCGCGGAGATCGACAAGATCGAGCGCTCGCGCTTCTTCCGGATTGCTTCGATCGGCTCGGACACGCTCAAGAAACTGCGCCGTGTGCGCGAGTCGGTTGCGTCCCTGTTCGGACGCCCCTCCGCGCCGCCCGCGCCCGCAGCACCGCCTCCGCCGGACCGCGAGGAGATTCGCGAGATCCTCTCGGCGGACTTCCCGAACGACACCTGTCGGGAGCTCGCGAACCGCTTCTCGCACTTCCGGCACGAGGGCAACCCGCACTACTTCCGGGCGCTCGTGACGCATCTGCAGGCCGGCAAGGACGACCCTCTGTTGCCGACGTACTTCGAGTTCGCGATCTCCTGCAACCAGCGCGGCGAGAAGGTCGCCGAGCTGCTGGGCCGGCACACGCGCATCGTCGGGAAGCGGTACCTGGACATCGGCTGCGCGTACGGTGGATTCCTGGTCGCGTTCGCACACCGCGGCGCGGAGGCGACCGGCGTGGATCTCGACGAGAGCCTGCTCGAGCTGGCCCGCGCCAACTTCCGCGATCAGAGGATCGACGCGCAGATCCTGCTGCGGGACGTGACGCGCGAAGGCGATCTCGCGGGGCTGGGCCCATTCGATCTGATCACCGCCAACGACGTGCTCGAGCACGTCGAGGATCCGGCCGGGACGATTCGCCACATTGCCCGCCTGCTGGCACCCGGCGGGGCGGCC
>DATBIJ010000011.1:0-6246 GCA_036557025.1 Thermoanaerobaculia bacterium
ATCCACGAGATGGGCCACTACGTCGCCTGCCGCCGATACGGCATCGCCGCGACCCTTCCCTACTTCCTTCCGCTCCCGCCCAACGTCTTCGGCCTCTTCGGAACGATGGGAGCGGTGATCCGGATCAAAGAGCCGATTCGAGACAAGCGCATGCTGCTGGACATCGGGGCGGCGGGACCGTTGGCGGGATTCGTGGCCTCGATCCCGTTTCTGCTCTACGGCGTCCTGCACCCGCGCCCGACATCCGGTGGCACCGGCGGCGGCACGCTGCTGTTCGACTACCCGCTGGCCGTCCGGTTGCTACAGGACTGGACGGGCGTCGGACGCTACGACAGCACCGGCGTCCAGGAGCATCCCGTCTTCATGGCGGCCTGGCTGGGCCTCCTCGTGACCGCGCTGAACCTGCTGCCGATCGGCCAGCTCGACGGCGGACACGTCCTGCGCGCTGCCGCGGGGCGCCGCCAGCCGTTGATTTCCGCGATCGTCGTGGGCCTCTGTCTCGTCTCGCTGGTCCGCAGCCCGGCCTGGGCGATCTTCGCGATGATTGCGACTCTCTTCGTGGGAATCGCGCACCCGCCGGTCGACAACGACGACGAGCCGCTGGGCACCGGGCGGCTCACCATCGCGCTGGTGTGCGCCTGCGTGTTCCTGCTCTGCTTCACCCTGATGCCGATCCGATTCGTCGACGGGGCGGGCAGCGCTCAGCCCGGCACCTCGACGACGAAGGTTGCCGGGCCGCTGTTGACCAGGTCGACCTCCATGAACGCGCCGAACTCGCCGGTCTCCACGATCACGCCCTCGCCGCGCAAGGCGAGCACGAACGCTTCGTAGACCGGCTGGGCCTCGCTCCCCGGCAGGGCGCGCTCGAAGCCGGGGCGACGACCCCGCGAGAGATCGGCGAGCAGCGTGAACTGCGAGACGGCCAGGACAGACCCCTCGACGTCCGCGAGCGAGCGATTCATGCGCCCGGCGTCGTCCTCGAAGATCCGAAGGCCGGCGATCTTGCGCGCGGCCTCGGCGGCGCGCGCCGCGTCGTCTCCCTTCTCGGCCCCGACGAGCACGAGCATGCCGCGGGCGATCCGCCCGGTGACCCTCTCGCCCACCCGCACCTCGGCCCGCGAGACCCGTTGAACGACGAGCCTCACGTCGCGTCTCCCGAGGCCGCCGTCGCGGCCGGGTTGCGGCGGCGCAGCAGGCGGAGGAACTCGGCCGGCTCCGGCGCGCGCAAGGCGACAGCGGCCGCGAGATAGACCGCGGCACCGACGGCGATCGCGATCGCAACGCCGATCGCCGCGCGTCCGATGGGCGTGCCGCGGCCGAGGCCGAGCAGGCGATAGGCCACGAACCACGAGACGGCGCCCATGGCGGCCGCGGCCGCGAGCACACGCACCAGCGTCGCCGCGAGGCGGCGGCCGCCGAGCCGACCTTCCCGCCGTCGGAGGGTCAGGGCCAGCAGCGCGCAGTGCGTCGCGGCGGCGAGCGAGGTCGCAAGCGCGATCGAGGCGACGCCCATCCCCCGCAGCATCAGCGACGCCGCCACGAAGACCACGAGGTCCGCCGCGGCGCAGTAGACCGGCGTGCGCGTGTCCTTGCGGGCGTAGTGCGCGAAGATCAGCAGGCTGTTGGAGGAGATGAAGGCGAGCCCGAGGGCGTAGAAGGCCATTGCCGCCGCGGTCTGCACGGTCGCTTCCGGGCCGAAGGCGCCGCCCTGGAAGAGCAGTCGCACGATCGGCTCGCGCAGAACGATCAGCCCCACGGCGCCGGGGATCGTCACGAAGGCGACCATCCGCAGGCCGAACATCAGCGTGTCCCGGAAGGGCGCGCGGTCGTCCTCCAGGGCCTGGTGCGCCAGCAACGGCAGCAGCGCCGTCGAGACCGAGATCACGAATCCTCCCCGGACCAGCTCGATGACGCGGTTGCCGTATGTCAGGTAGGACACGCCGCCGTCCCAGGCCGACGCGAACCGCGTCGACAGCGCGAGGTTGACCGCGTAGATGCCGAACCCGAAGAGACGCGGGATCAGCAGGGCGAAGACAGACAGAACGGCGGCATCCCGCGGAGAGAAGGACCAGCGCGACACGGCGGAGAGCGATCTCACCCAGGGGACCTGAACGGCCATCTGGAGGACGCCTCCCAGCAGGACTCCGGCGGCCAGCCCGAGCGTCGGATCGGCCATCCTCGGGGCAAGAAAAACGGCCGCGGCGATGATCGAGAGGTTCAGGGCCACGGGCGACAGGGCCGAGATCGCGAAGCGGCCGTGGGCGTTCAGGATCGCCTGGAGCAGGGCCGCCACCGAGACGAAGAGCAGATACGGAAACATCACGCGCGTGAGCAGGATCGTCTGATCGAGCTTGCCGGGCGTGGCCGCAAAGCCTTTTGCCAGGACGCGCACGATCGCGGGCGCGAAGAGGATTCCCAGCCCGGTCAGGATCGAGACCAGCAGAGTGAGCGTCGAGAGCACCCGCGCGGCGAACAACCGGACCTCCTCGGGCGAGCGGTCGCGGCGTTGCTCGGTGTAAGACGGGATGAACACGCCCGGGAGGGCGCCTTCGGCCACGAGCTGGCGCAGGAGGTTCGGGATCCGGAAGGCCGCGTAGAACACGTCGCTCGCGGCGCCCGCGCCGAAGAGGGCCGCGATGACCTTGTCACGGGCGTAGCCGGTGATCCGCGACAGCAGGGTCAGGACGGTGATCAGGGAGGCCGAGCGCACCAGCCGGCCACGGGCCTCCTCGGGAGCAAGCGTCCCCGATCCGGGGGGCCCTCCCGTGGCGTTCGCGCTCACTCTCGCGATTGTAGCCTCGCCGGCGGCTCCGTCATCGGACCTCATCTGTCCGGGCGCGCCGGAGATAGTCTCCGCAGAACGTGGCAAGGAGGTCGAACACATGGCCAGCGTGAACAAGGTGATTCTGATCGGCAACCTGGGACGGGACCCCGAGATGCGCACGACGCCACAGGGCACGACCCTCGCGCGCTTCTCCGTGGCGACGACGACGTCCTGGAAAGACGCGTCGGGCGCCCGGCAGGACCGCACGGAGTGGCATGACGTCGTCGCGTGGGACAAGCTCGCGCAGATCTGCGGCGAGTACCTGCACAAGGGCAAGATGGTCTACGTCGAAGGCAGCCTGCAGACGCGCTCCTGGGAAGATCAAACAGGCCAGAAGCGCTACAAGACCGAGATCAAGGCGAACAACGTCGTGATGCTCTCGCCGCGCAGCGATGCGGCGCGGGGGGCCGCGCGCGAAGCGGAGACCGAGGTCGCGGAGCCGCCGGCTGCCCCGGCCTACGCCGGCGACGACGACGTCCCCTTCTAGGTCTCCGGGACCGCCTCGGGACTAGACTCTCGGGCTCTCAGCCCCTCAGGCCGGGCGAGCGGCCGCATCGCGGAGAGCCGCGATGTCCGCGGCGAGCCGCTCGATCGGCCGGGCGGGCACAGGGAAGCCCTCGGCCAGGCGCCGCACCTTCCGCTCCCAGGCGTCGAGGCGGGCCGCGGCCTCGTCCCTCCGCGGCGGGGGGACCCGCAGCTCGACCTCTCGGATGCATGACGGATATTCGTCGATGCGACTGCAGACGAACAGCAGGTCGCATCCCGCGGCGCAGGCCAGCGCGGAGCGCTGCGGCAGACCGCCGAAGGACGCGAGCGCGCCCATCTCCAGATCGTCGGTGAACGCCGCGCCCTCGAAGGCGAGGGCCTCGCGCAGAAGGCCGGTCGCGCGGGAGCGCGAGAGCGACGCGGGCGTTCCGTCGGGGCCCGCGGCGTGCGAAACCATCACCGCGCCCGCCAGCTCCATCGTCGCGGCGAAGGGGGCGAGGTCGCGCGCCTCCTCGTCGGGATCCTCGGCGATCCGCGGGAGCGCATGATGCGTGTCCAGCTCCGCGCGACCCAGTCCGGGAAAGTGCTTGACGCAACCCGACACGCCCCGCGAATGAAGGCCGTCCAGGAACTCCGTGGCGGCCTGGGCGACCTCCTCCGGATCCTCGGCGGCGCAGCGGTCGGACAAGATCCGCCCGGAGGCGCCGGGGAGGAGGCGGTCCACGACGGGCGCCAGATCCACGTGCACGCCGAAGCGGGCGCAGGATTCGCCGGCGAGCTCACCCGCCAGGCGGGGGACTCCGGCGCGCGTTGCCGCAAGCAAGGAGATCGACTCACCGAGCACCTCGCGCAGGCGGTCGACGCGCCCGCCTTCCTGGTCGAGACACACGATGGCGCCCGAGCTCGCGATCTCCGCCGTCAGGCGGGACAGCTGCTCCGCGGAGGCAACGTTGCGCGCGAAGAGGATGACCGCGCGCGGCGGGTGCTCCCGGAGGATCTCTCGCTCGCGCTCCGTGAGCTCGGGTCCGGAGATCCCGACGCCGAAGAGGCGCGAGGTCTCGCTCAAGAGCCTCCCTTGAGACGGTCCTGGAGCGAGGCGAGCAGCGCGAGCGCCGCGATCGGGGTCAATCGGTCGAAGTCCGCCTCCCGCAGCTTCTCGAGCGCGATCGCCTCGGGGCGCGAGAAGAGCAGCATCTGCCCGCCCCCCGCACTCCCCCCTTCCCGCCGCGCGAGCACCGGCGCCCCCTGGACGTCGAGCTCCTGGCGCTCCAGGTTGGAGAGGATCTCGCGCGCGCGTCGCGTGACGACGGAGGGCAGGCCCGCGAGCTCGGCGACGTGGATGCCGTAGCTGCGGTCCGCGGTGCCGGGCACGACCTTGCGCAGGAAGACGACTCTCCCCTCCGCCTCCCGCACCGCCATCGTCGCGTTGGAGACGGCGGGGCGAACGAGGGCGATCTCGGTCAGCTCGTGGTAGTGGGTCGCGAAGAGCACGAGCGCGTCCTTGCCCGGCTCGTCGTGCAGGTGCTCCACGATCGCCCAGGCGAGCGACAGGCCGTCGAAGGTCGAGGTCCCCCGGCCGACCTCGTCCAGGATCACGAGGCTCGCGGGAGTGGCATCCCGCAGGATCGCCGCCGCCTCGAGCATCTCGACCATGAAGGTGGACTCCCCGCGCGCCAGATGGTCCGCCGCGCCGACGCGCGTGAAGATCCGGTCCACCAGCGACATCTCGAGCTCGGCGGCGGGCACGAAGGAGCCCGCCTGCGCGAGCAGGACCGCCGTCGCCACGGAGCGCAGGTAGGTCGACTTGCCCCCCATGTTGGGTCCCGTGACGACCAGGATGCGCTTTTCGGCGGAGAGCTCGCAGTCGTTTGGAACGAACGGCTCCTCGCGTCGCAGGGCCTCCACGAGCGGGTGGCGTCCGTCGCGCAGGGACAGACGCTTCGTCGGAGAGATCCGCGGTCGCACCCAGCTTCCCGCCGCGGCGACCTCGGCCAGGCCGGCGAGCAGGTCCAGGGCCGCGGCTCCCGCCGCCGCCCTCCCCGCGCGGTCGCTCGCGGTCGCCAGGCGCGCGAGCAAGTCCGCGTACAGCCGCGTCTCGATCTCGGCGATGCGGTCCTCGGCGGTGAGGATCTTCTCCTCGAGCTCCTTCAGAGCCGGCGTGACGTAGCGCTCCGCATTTGCCAGCGACTGCCGGCGCACCCAGTCCTCGGGAACCTTCTGCCGATGGGAGTTGGAGACCTCGAAGGAGTAGCCGAAGACCCTGTTGTACTTCACCTTGAGGTTGCCGATGCCCGAGCGCTCTCGCTCCTGCGATTCGATCGCCAGCACCGCCGACTGCGCGTCCCGACGCAGGGCGCGCAGGGAGTCGAGCTCCCTGTCGGCGCCTTCTCTGATGGCGCCGGAGGCGGAAGCCCCCGCCGGCGGCTCGGCGACGATCGTGGAATCAACGGCCTCGACCAGATCCGCGGTGTCCGGGAGGCCGTCCAGCAGCGCTCGCAGCCGGGCGCTGCGCAGGGTGCGTCCTTCCTCGGGCAGGCGGGCGAGCCTCCGAAGGCCTTCCGCCCAGGCGACGACCTCCCGGGGCCCGGCGATTCGGACGGAAATCCGCGCGAAGCGCCGCTCGAGGTCCCCGACTCCGGAGAGCGTCGCGTGCAGCGCCGCGCGCAGCTCCGGCTTTTCGATCAGCTCGCCGACCGCGTCCCAGCGCGCGGTCAGCTCGACGGGATCGATCGACGGCCGCGACAGCGCCTCGCGGAGAGCCCGCGAGCCCAGTGGCGTGCGGGTCCGGTCGAGGAGGTGGCCGAGGCTGCGACGCGGGTCGCCGTCGGAGGAGACGAACAGCTCGAGCGTGGCGATCGCCGAAGGGTCCAGGCCCATCCGCTCGTCGAAGCGCAGCGGCTCGGGCGGGCGCACGTGGCCGACGCCGCCCGGCCGCA
>DATBIJ010000012.1:0-5170 GCA_036557025.1 Thermoanaerobaculia bacterium
GCTCGCGAACCGCGGTTGAACGAAGCGCGAAGACGTTGTCGGCGTCCTTCGGGAACCCCAGCCGGTGCAGGCGCTCCGGATCGGTGATCCGCACCGCTTCGGGCGAAACCTGGGCGATGACCAGCGGGGCCACCAGCGAGGAGACCGCGACGGCCCATAGAACTCGGCGAATCATGGGACCTCCTTGGCCGGCCGGGACTTCCGGCGCCGTCGCCGGAGGGCGGACCGTTGCCTTCCTACCTGGAGAATCGGAATCGGCGGGCGAAAGACGACAGCCTTCCCGCCTTTTGCCCGGCGAGCGGTGGTAGCCTCTCGAGGCCAGGCCCCATCCCACACGGACTGTCGTGGCGCCGACGATCTCGTCCCTCATCTCCTCCGCCGAGGAAGGCGACCGCGCGGCAGCGGACGCGATCTTCGCGGCGCTGTACAGCGAGCTCCACGGCCTGGCCCGGCGGCAGCTCGCGCGGATCGGCGCGGGCGTCACGCTCGGGGCAACGACCCTGCTGCACGAGGCCTACCTGGACATCTCCCGGAGGGAGGGAGCCGCCTTCCCCGATCGCGGAAGGTTCATGGCCTATGCCGCGAAGGTGATGCGCGGGCTCATCATCGATTACGCGCGGCGGCGCCAAGCGCTCAAACGGGGCGGGGCCTTCGAGATCACCTCGCTGGAAGGGGACGCGGCGGCGGACCCGGCGGACGTCGGAGAGCTGGAGCGGATCGCGGGCGCCCTGGACGAGCTGGCGGAATTCGACCCGGAGCTGGCCCAAGTCGTGAATCTGAAGTTCTTCGGCGGCTTTTCCTTTGCCGAGATCGCCGAGATGCGCGGCGTGTCGGAGAGAACCGTCCAGAGGCAATGGGAGAAGGCGCGGATCTATCTGCACCGGGCCATTCGGGATTCCACCGACAGCTGACGCGGGAGGAGTCATGCCCACGCAGAACGCCGATCGCTGGGGGAGGTGGAGCGCGCATCTGGATCTCCTGCTCGATCTGCCCGCGGCGCAGCGTACCGCCCGGCTCGAAGCCCTCGAGACCGAGGACGCCACGCTCGCGTCGGATCTTCGCGGCCTGCTCGAGGAGCACGAAGCCCTCGATCGAGAGGGATTCCTGGAGAACGCCGTGTTTCCCGGCGGGCCGCCGCCGGCGGGCCGAACGTTCGGCGCCTACACACTCGTCTCCCTCATCGGCCAGGGAGGGATGGGCAACGTCTGGCTTGCGCGTCGCAGCGACGGGCGGTTCGAGGGTACGGCCGCGGTCAAGCTGCTCAACGCCAGCCTCATCGGCCGGTCCGGCGAAGAGAGGTTCCGCCGCGAAGGCACCATCCTCGCCCGTTTGACGCACCCGCACATCGCCCACCTCGTCGACGCCGGCGTGTCGCCCGACGGTCAGCCCTATCTGGTGCTCGAGCACGTTTCGGGAGACCGCATCGACCATGACAGCGACCGCCGCGGGCTGGGCGTGCAGGAGCGGCTCCGGCTGTTCCTGGACGTTCTCGATGCCGTGGGCCATGCCCACGCCAACCTCATCGTGCATCGGGACCTGAAGCCCTCCAACGTCTTCGTGACCAGCGACGGCCGGGTCAAGCTCCTCGACTTCGGCATCGCGAAGCTGCTCGAGGGGGAGGCGGTCGCCGGGGAAGCGACCGCGCTCACGCGCGACGGCGGGCGGGCGCTGACTCCCGAGTATGCCGCGCCGGAGCAGGTCACGGGAGGACCGATCACGACGGCCACCGACGTCTACGCGCTCGGTGTCCTGCTCTACCTGCTGCTCTCCGGCCGGCATCCGGCGCAGGAGAAGCTGAGCTCTCCCGCCGATCTCCTGAAGGCGATCGTCGACACAGAGCCGCCGCGGCTCTCCGAAGTCGCCGCGACGGCCGGCCCGGCGGCCGGCTCCCGGGAGCGTGCCCGCAAGCAGCTGCAGGGGGATCTGGAGACGATCGTCGCGAAGGCGCTGAAGAAGAACCCGCGGGAGCGCTACGCCTCGGTGACCGCCTTCGCGGAGGACATCCGCCGCTATCTCGACCAAGAGCCGATCTCCGCGCGGCCGGACACGCTGGCCTACCGCGCGGCGAAGTTCGTGCGGCGCAACCGGGCGGCGGTCGCGCTGGCCGGCCTGGCGCTTCTGGCCCTGAGCGCCGGTTTGCTCGGCACGCTGACGCAGGCCCGGCGGGCGACGCGGCATGCCGCAGACGCCGAGGAACAGGCGCGCGCCGCGCGCACACAGCGCGACTTCGCGATCCGCCAGCTCTCCCGCGCCGAGGCGATCAACGATTTGAACGCGTTCCTGCTGTCGGACGCGGCGCCCGTCGGACGACCCTTCACGGCGCGGGAGCTTCTGGAGAGGGCCGAGGGCATCGTGGACCGCCAGCAGGCGGAGACCGCGGAAAACCGCGTCGAGATGCTGGTCGCGATCGGACGTCTCTACGGCTCCCGGGACGAGGAGGCCAAGGCCCGCGAGGTGCTCGGCCGCGCCTACGCGCTCTCGAGGAACGTTTCGGATCCGACCGTCCGGGCACGGGCGGCCGCGGCGCTGGCGGGGGCAATCGCCGCCGGGGGCGATTTCGAGCGGGGGGAGGGGCTCATTCAGGAAGGGCTGCGGGAGCTCGGAGAATCCCCCCAGTTCGCCCTCGCCCGCGTTTACTGCCTGCTGCGCGGCAGCTACGTCGCGCGTGAGTCCGGAAATGACGCCGAGGCCATCGCGAGGGTCGAGAGGGCGCGCGAGCTCCTGGCCGGGTCCGGCCAGGGGTCCCCCCTGCTCGATCTGAGCGTTTCGATGGACCTCGCCGAGTCCTACCGGATGGCCGGGCGTCACCGGGAGGCGGCGGCGGCCTTCCAGGACGCCTACCGGCGGCTGTCGGAACTCGGCCGGGAGGACACCGAGAGGGCCGGGACGATCCTCAACAACTGGGCGATGGCGGTCCTGCTGCTCGGCCAGCCCCGCGAGGCGGAGGAACTCTTCCGCAAGGCGATCGCGATCGGCAAGTCCGACGACGCCGAAGCCGGAGTCTCCCCCATGCTCTTGAACAACATCGCGCGGCCCTTGAACGAGCTCCACAGATTTGCCGAGGCGGCGGACTACAACCGCCGCGCCTACGAGCGGGCGCGCCAGGCCGGGGACGAGATGGTGGTCAGCCAGGCGCTCTCCATGCTCTTCGCCATCGGCATCGAGAGCGGGGACCTGAAGAGCGCGGAGCGGGCTTTGGCCGGGTTTGCGCCCCGGTGGCGCCGGATGCCGCCAGGACACATCGCGCACGCGGCGTTGCCCCTGAACGAGGCCATGCTCGCGTCCCGCCGCGGAGAGCACCGAACCGCGGTCGAGAAAGCGGAGAAGGCCATCGCGCTCGCACGCGAGAGCTCCATGAGCTCGGACTACCTCCCATCCTTCCTGCTGCGGCGCTCGGCGATCTATCTCGCGGCCGGGAAGTTCGAAGAGGCGCGCCGGGACGCCGAGGAGTCCCTGCGGCGGGAGCGGGCGATCGGAATAGAAGGCGTCCCCTCGAGCATCGTGGGCCGCTGCCACCTGGCGATCGCCCGGGCCCTGCAGGGAGAGGGTCGCGCCGACGCGGCCCGCGCCGCCTTTGCCTCCGCGTTCGAGAACCTGGAGCCGACGCTCGGAGCCGACCACCCGAAGACCCGAGAGGCGCAGCACGGCGCGGCAGCAATCCCCAGGGCCGCGCGTGACCCGTCGCCTAGCCGATCGGCAGCGCCGGCTGTCTCCCGTCGCGCTCCTGGGCGTCGACGACCGCGATCGCGGCCATGTTCACGATGTCGTTGACCTCGACTCCCTGCTGCAGCACGTGCACCGGCTTGCCCATGCCGAGCAGGATCGGCCCGATGGCCTCGGCGCCCGCCAGGCGCCACACGAGCTTGTAGGCGACGTTGGCGGATTGCAGGTCCGGGAAGATCAGCACGTTGGGGGACCGCACGCGGGCCCAGGGGTAGTGCTCCTCGAGCATCTCCGGCATCACGGCGAAGTCCGCCTGCATCTCGCCATCCACGGCCAGCTCGGGCCGCCGGGTGCGCAGCAGCTCCACCGCCCGCTGGACCTTTCGCGCGTTCGCGTGCGTGTTCGAGCCGAAGTTGGAGAAGGAGATCATCGCGATCCGAGGCTCCAGGTCGAATCGGCGCACCTGATCGGCCGTCAGGAGCGCGATCTCCGCCAGATCCTCCGCCGTCGGATCGATGTTGACGGTCGTGTCGGCGAAGAAGAAGGAGCGGTCCCGCAGGAGCAGCATGTAGAGGCCCGAGACGCGGCGCACGCCCGGGAAGGTGCCGACGATCTGGAGGGCCGGCCGGATCGTGTCCGAGTAGGACTGGGTGAGCCCGGAGATCACGCCGTCGGCGTCGCCGGCGTCGAGCATCAGCGGTCCGAAGACGTTGCGCTGGCGGACCTGCCGGCGCGCCTCGTCGGCGGTCATGCCGTGACGTCGGCGCAGCTGCTCGAGCCGGTTCGCGTAGGCGTCCAGGCGCGGCGAAGCGGCAGTCTGAACGACCTCGATGCCCTGCAGCGGGATCCCGAGCGCGGACGCCAGAGGCTGGATCTGCTCCTCGCGCGCGAGAAGGATGGGGCGGCAGATCCCCTGATCCGCCAGGATGCGCGCCGCGCGGATGACCTTGGGGTGCTCCCCTTCCGGGAACACGATGCGCCGCGGCGCGGACTTGGCTTTCTCGTGGACCGCCGCCATGACCTCGCGGGTGCGCGAGATCATCGCCTCGAGGCGCCGCAGGTAGGCGCCCATGTCGCCGATCGGCTTCCTCGCGACGCCGGAGGTCATCGCGGCCTCGGCGACGGCCGGGGCGACCCAGAGCAGCACGCGATAGTCGAAGGGCTTGGGGATCAGGTACTCCCGCCCGAAGCGGAAGGACTCCCCGCCGTAGGCCTTCGACACCGAGTCGGGAACGTCCATCTTCGCCAGGGCCGCGAGCGCTCGCGACGCTGCCTGCTTCATCGCCTCGTTGATCTCGGTGGCGTGGACGTCCAGCGCCCCGCGGAAGATGAAGGGGAAGCCCAGGACGTTGTTGACCTGGTTGGGATAGTCGCTGCGGCCGGTCGCCATGATCACGTCCGGGCGGGCGGCCTTCGCCTCCTCCGGCGTGATCTCGGGGTCCGGGTTGGCCAGGGCGAAGACGATCGGATCGCGCGCCATTCCCTTCAGCATCGGCCCGTTGACGAT
>DATBIJ010000013.1:0-11007 GCA_036557025.1 Thermoanaerobaculia bacterium
GAGGCGAAGGCGCTGGGCCTCTCGACCGGCTACGTGTCCAACGGCAACGGCACGCCCCGCGTGCTCGACTACATCCGTCCATGGGTCGACTTCTACAAGGTCGACCTGAAATCGATGGACGACCGGCACTACCGCGAGCTGGGGGGCGTGCTCGAGAACGTGCTCGAGACGATCCGCGGAATCCACGCGCGCGGCTTCTGGCTGGAGGTCTTGACGCTGATCATTCCGGGATTCAACGACTCCTCCGACGAGCTCCGGCGCGCGGCGGCCTTCGTGGCGTCGGTCTCGCCGGACATCCCCTGGCACGTGACGGCGTTCCACCCCGACTACAAGATGACCGACCGCGGCGCGACCCCCGCGGAGAAGCTGATCGAGGCTTGCGAGATCGGCGCGTCGGAAGGACTCCGTTATCTCTACGCAGGAAATCTGCCCGGCCGCGTGGGGATGTGGGAGGACACGCGCTGCCCGGACTGCCGGGCGACCTTGATCCGCCGCAGCGGCTTCCGGGTCCTGTCCAACCGCCTCACCTCGGGCGCCTGCCCCGACTGCGGCGCCGCGATCCCCGGCCGCTGGAACCCGAAGCTCGAAGGAACCAGCCGGACGCGAGGGATCCCTCTTCCCGTCCTCGGGATGTAAACCCCCGCCCCCTCCGCTCGTCCAGTCTCCCAACGGAGGTTCCCATGACGGAATGGAACCGGGAGGCGGCGGCACACCTCCTGCGCCGGGCGGGGATGGGGGGCACGCCGGCGGAGATCGACGATCTCTACGGACGGGGCCTCGAGGGCGCCGTCTCCCGGCTCGTCGACTACGAGGCGATCTCCGTGGATGCTTACGAGGGCCAGCTCGCCTCCCGCGGCTACAACCTCCTGAACATCCGGGGCGTCCAGCAGTGGTTCCTCGACCGGCTCGCGTTCTCGCCCCGCCCGTTCGAGGAGCGGATGACCTACTTCTGGAATCTCCACTGGACCTCGGGGATCTCGAAGGTCCGCGGCGTCACGCTGATGCTCAACCAGAACCGGACGATGCGGCAGTACGCCGTCGGGCGCTTCGACGATCTGGTCGTGAAGATCTCCCAGGACCCGGCGATGCTGGTCTGGTTGGACAACGCGGTCAACCGCGCGGGCCGGCCCAACGAGAACTACGCCCGGGAGCTGATGGAGCTCTTCTGCCTGGGCATCGGCCACTACAGCGAGGAGGACGTTCGCGAAGTCGCCCGGGCGCTCACCGGCTGGACCGTCCAGGGCTACCGGCAGTCGGACAACTACAACGGCGCGACATTCCTCGATTACCCGCCGTTCCATGATCCGGGCGCAAAGACCATCTTCGGGCAGACGGGCCCGTGGGACGGCTACGACGCGATCGCGATGATCCTCCAGCTCTCCGACGCCCAGGGATCGGTCTCGGGCCGCTTCCTCGCGGGCAAGCTCTGGAGCTTCTTCGCGTCGCCCTATCCGCCGGCCTCCGCCGTGGCGGAGCTCGCCTCGGTCTACGTCTCCTCGAACCGATCGATCCGCGAGGTCCTGCGGCGGCTCTTCACGATGGAGGAGTTCTACGCGCCCTACACGCGCAAGGCCTGGGTGCGCTCCCCGGTCGAGTACGCGGTGGCGTCGGTGCGGATGCTCGAGGGACAGAGCGACTTCGCCTCGCCGGCGAGCTCGCTTCCGGGCATGGGCCAGGCCCTCTTCAACCCCGAGGACGCCAAGGGCTGGGACTGGGGCACCTCATGGCTGAACACCGGGACGATCTTCGCCCGCGCCGCGCTCACCAACACCCTCGCCGCGAACCGGGGCAGCACCGGCACGCGTTTCGATCCGACCCGCCTGCTCACCGGGCACGACACCTCCAGCGCGGAGAAGGTCGTGGACCTGTTGGCGGACCGCCTGAACGTCGCGGACGCTCCGCCGGACACGCGCTTGGCCTGGATCGACTACATGAACCGCGGCGACGACGGCGGCATCGCGACCTGGACCAACACGCCCGCCAACGTCGACAAGAAGGTCCGCGGGCTCGTCCACCTCATGCTGACGAGCCCCTCGTTCCATCTGGCGTGAGGAGGGAAAAATGGGCTGGACCCGCCGCGACTTTCTGACCCGTACCAGCGGCTTCGTGACCGTGTCCGCGCTGGTCCCGCGCTGGGCCGCCGCGGGCGCGCAACACTTCGAGGAATCGCTCGGGGCGGCCAACACGCACCGCACCCTCGTCGTCCTCGAGCTCTCGGGAGGCAACGACGGCCTCAACACCGTCGTCCCCTACGCGAACCCGCTCTACGCGACGCTGCGCTCGCGCGTGGGAATCCCGGCCTCGTCGGTCCTGCCGCTCAACGGGACGAGCGGCTTGAACCCGGTCATGACGGGAATCAAGTCGCTCTGGGACGCCGGGCGCGTCGCGGTCGTCGAGGGCGTCGGGTACCCCAACTCGAGCCTTTCGCATTTCGCGGCGCGCGACGTCTGGCACACGGCGGATCCGCTGCTCGCGCAGCGCAACGGCTGGCTCGGGCGGTGGGCGGACGCGGCGATCGGCAGCGGCGGGAGCCCGCTCTCCTGCGCCGCGATCTCGCAGGCGCTGCCGCGGACGCTGCTCGCGGATCACGTCAGCGTCCCCTCGTTCATCTCGCTCGCGACCTACCAGTACCAGACCGACGGCGCCTACCCGGGCGACCGCGCCAACCAGATTCGCGCCTTCCTCGCCCAGAACTCCGGCGAGTTCGAGATTCCCAACACGCCCGCGGCGGTCTCGGGGGTCTCCGTCGACGCGATCGTCTCGTCGGATCTGTTGCAGACCGTCGGCACCGGCTACGTCGCCATGGGGAGCTATCCCGCCGGGAGCCTCGGGGCCGGGATGCAGCTGATCGCGCAGATCATCAACGCGAACCTCGGGTCGCGGATCCTCTACATCACCTACGGCGGCTTCGACAACCACGCGGCGCAGACGACGGACCACGGCCCGCTGCTGACCGATGTCTCCAACACCATCAAAGCGTTCTTCGACGACCTCGATGGCCACGGCAAGTCGCACGACGTGCTTCTGATGACGTGGTCGGAGTTCGGGCGGCGCGCCCAGGACAACGGCTCCAACGGCACCGACCACGGGACGGCCTCCTGCCAGCTCGTCGTCGGCGACGCGGTCAACTCGGGCATCCACGGCGATCCGCCGGATCTCTCCCACCTCGACTCCAACGGCAACCTGCCGATCGCCTCCGACTTCCGGGCCTACTACGGGACCATCCTGTCGGACTGGCTGGGGGCGGACTCCGCGGCGATCCTCGGCCCGGGCTGGGAGAACCTGGGCTTCCTGAACGGGGGGTACGTCTAGGGCGGGCCTCCGGGCCCCAGGGGGGGCCGTTTTGGAGCCCCTTCCCTTCCCCCGGTTTTGGGCTACAATCATCGCCTCCCGCCCGGACCTCGAGTCAGCGCGGCGGGATTTGGGAGTCCATGTCCGACGATCCCTCGACCCCGGGCAACTCTGAGTCTGTTTCCGTGGGGACCGCCGTTGCGTCTGCGTCTCCCTCCCCGGAGACGGAGGAGCGCGCCCCCGGAGAGCCCCGGCCGCACCGCCGCCGCCGACGCCGCCGCCGTCGCGGCCGCGGAGGCCATGGCCCGGGCCCGGGTGCGCCCGGCGGCAACGGCTCGCCCGAGCGCGCCGAAGAGGGCGGCGGCTACCCGGCGGCGGCCGAAATCCCCGTCGAGGGCGTTTTGTACCTGCCCCCCAAGGAGACCGCCTCCGGCGTGCTCGTTTCGTCGAAGGCCAACTACCTCCCGTCGCCCCGCGACCCGCTGGTGCCGCGCGAGCTGGTCCACCGCGAGGGGCTGGAAGCGGGGGCCGCGATCGTCGGCGTGGCCGGCGGCGGCGGGCGTCCGGTGCTGCGGCGCATCGAGAGCGTCGAGGGGCTCAGCTCCGCCGAGTTTCGCCAGCGCGCACCCTTCCAGGAGCTGACTTCGATCGATCCGCACGACCGCCTGAAGCTCGAGACGGAGCCGGGCGAGATGTGCGGGCGCGTCGTGGATCTGCTCGCGCCGATCGGTCGCGGACAGCGCTGCCTGATCGTCGCGCCGCCGAAGGCCGGCAAGACCACCCTGCTCAAGCGCATGGCGCACGCGGTGTCGGTCAACGATCCCGACGTCCACGTCATCGTCCTGCTCGTCGACGAGCGGCCCGAAGAGGTCACCGACTGGCGGCGCAGCGTTCGCGGCGAGGTCATCGCGTCCTCATCGGATCTCTCCGCCGAGAACCACGTGGCCGTCGCCGAGATCGTCGCCGAGCGGGCGCGTCGCCTCGTCGAGACCGGCAAGAACGCGATCATCTTCCTCGACTCGATCACGCGGATGTCGCGTGCCTATAACCACATGCAAAAGGGGGGAGGAAAGATCCTCTCCGGGGGCATCGACGCGCGCACGATGGAGAAGCCACGCCGCTTCTTTGGCGCGGCGCGCAATGTCGAGGGGGGCGGCTCGCTGACGATCGTCGCGACCGCGCTCGTGGACACCGGGTCGCGGATGGACGAGATCATCTTCCAGGAGTTCAAGGGGACCGGCAACACCGAGATCGTGCTCGACCGCGACCTCTTCAACCGGCGGATCTTCCCCTGCATCAACATCCCGCAGTCCGGGACGCGCAAGGAAGAGAAGCTCTACGGCCCCGACGAGCTGCCCAAGATCGTCAAGCTGCGCCGGGCGCTCGCGGCCGTGGACAAGATCCAGGCGATGGAGCTGGTTCTTGGCCGCCTGGCCAAGTTCCCCAGCAACGCCGACTTCCTCAAGAGCTTCTGATTCCAGGGCTTTCCGGATCCCGCCGCAGATCCGGGGGGCCCTTCGCCCGGAGCCCCGGCTGGGTTACCCTGTTCACACCGGCTTTCGTTCATGGCGGTTGACCCGGCTTCGGAATACGAGGTTCGCGAGGCTCTCGACGAGCTTCAGCGCTACTTCTCGGATGCGGTTCCGCCGCTGACGGTGGCGGACTCGGTGGATCTGCTGCTGTCCAAGCCGCCCCAGCTCGTCGCCTCCCGCATCGACTCCTGGGCGGCCGGGCAAGGACGGGGCAACTCCGAGATCCCGATGTCGGACTTCCTCTACCACGCCGTGCGCAAGGTGCACCTGCTCGGAGAGTACCGTCTGCTGGACCGCGACAAGCTCGGCCCCTGGCTGGAAAACCTCAAGCGTCTGATCCTCCAGTACTGCCCGTCGGAGGACCGCGAGATCCTGACGTCGAACCTCGCGCGCCTGGGCGAGGTGCAGACGGGGCTCGACGCGCCCGTCGACGTCGTCTTCCGCCAGGCGGGCGTCTCCTCCCGGACCACGGCGTCCGACCGAGGAGCGTCGCGCGAGTCGAGCGGGGGCGCCGTGGGCGTCAAGCGGCTGGGACTCCTGCTGCAGCGGCTCGAGCGCGAGATGGCGAGCGCGCCGCCTCCCGGGGCGGGTGGCGGCGGAGGGGGACCGGCCATGGCCGGCACGCCGGCGGTGCCGGGCCGTCCGCCCGTCGTGTGGACGCCCGCCGCGAGCCCGACGGCGACGCAGGCGCTGGCCGAGGTGGGACACGCTTCGCGGACGGCGATCGAGCTGGACCAGCACCTCCAGCGCTTCAAGGCGATGGGCGTCGACGTCTCCGCCGACGACGTCGTGAAGGCGCTTTCCCGCTTCCTCCCGGGCTGGACGCTCTCGTATCCGCTTCCCGAGGACGCCGGCCCGCCGCCGGAGAGCAGCGTGGCCGTCGCCATGCGCAAGGTCGTGACGCAGTCGGAGGATCCCGCCGAGGCGTCCCACCGCTTCAACCAGCTCGTCCGGGCCGCGATCGATCGCTTCAACGAGGGTTCGCTCGGGCAGGCCGTCGGTGCGATCGAGCTGGCGGAGAAGCTGATCGCGGAGAAGAAGGTGGACGCCACGATCGCCGACGCGATTCGGCGCAACGGGGACGATCCGATCGACCGCGACCAGCTCAAGAAGGCCGCCGAGAAGACGGCCGAGCACACCGCGCTCGCGCGCTTCATCGGCTTCTTCCACCGATTCTCCCCGTCGGGCATCCTCGCGGATCTCCAGGTCGAACGGCGCCGCGAGTTCCGCAAGCTCCTGCTGCTGCTCGCGGAAGCGCACGGCCAGGCCACCCGGGAGGCGGCGCTCGAGCATTTGCGGCCCACGCTCGGTGCGGGAGTCAGCGACGAGGAGTGGTTCTTCCGCCGCAACTGCGTCTATCTGCTGCGCCGCATCCCGCGGCTCGCCGGCGCCCCGGTCGAGGAAGAGGCGGATCTCGTGGCGCGGCACGCCGAGCTGCCGCTCGCCCCGCCGCTGGTGCGCGAGGCGATCGCGACGCTGGGCACGCTCAAGCACGAGCGGGCGGAGAAGGCGCTCGTGCGGCTGCTGGCGGAGACCGAGGTCGCGCTCTCCCGCCCGGATTCTCCCTACGACCGCAAGGAGCTGCTGGCGTATCTGGACCGCTCGGTCGCGGCCCTCGCCCGCTTCGGGACGCCGACCGCGCGCCGCGCCGTCGTGGAGCACGCGGTCAACAGCAAGGGGACTGGAGACTCCGTGGCCCGGCTCGGGGAGCTGGCCGGCCACAACCTCGCGGGCGAGCCGGAGACCGCCGCGCTGCTCATCAAGGCGCTGCGGGACGAGCTGCCGATGAAGATCCTGGGACTGACCCTCAAGCAGTCCGCCAAGACCGCCAACGCCCTGCGCCTGATCGAAACGCTCTCCTCCACGCCGCTTCCCGAGGTGCGGGAGGCGTTCCGCTCGGTGGTCGAGCGCTTCCCGGACACCGACATCGCACGGGCCGCCACCAAAGCCCTCGGGGCGGTCGAGCACGCGCCGCCGGCGGGCGCCGCCGCCGAGGCCGCCGCTCCCTCCGCGAGCCTGACCGGGGATCTCGCGGTCTTCGGCCTGCCCGCCCTGCTACAGAATTTTTCGGAGCTTCGGATGTCGGGCCTGCTGTCGCTCAAGGACCCGAAGGGAGAGACCTTCGCGACGCTGATCCTGAAGAGCGGCATGCTCTCGGCCTGCCAGATGGGCCGCCGGCGCGGGGACGACGCCTTCTTTCAGATCTTCGAGCGGCCGGCGCCGGGGACCTTCGTCTTCACCCGCAAGACCGGCGAGGAGAAGCCCGACCCGGGGGCCAAGAGCGTGATGCCGCTGCTGTTCGAAGGGATGCGGCGCTACGACGAGTTCGAGCGCGCGAAAGTCGGCCTACCCGACGACGCGATCCTGCTGCCCGCGGGGGCGAAGCCCACGCCGCACCCCGACGAGAAGGACGGGATGATGGTCAACGCGATCTGGCAGGCGGTGGGGAAGGGTGCGACCGCCGGCGCCTGCGAGGCGACGGTGGAGGCCGACGCCTACCGCGTGCGCCGGCAGCTCCAGCACTGGATCGAGTCGGGGGCGCTGACGCTGAAGGCGTGAAACGTGAATCGTGAATCGGGAATCGGGACTCGGGAATCGATTCCCCATACCCCATTCCCGATTCCCGTCGCTATCTCCTCCGGCTCTTCTTCTTGTCTCTTCCGAAGCTCTCGGGGTCCGCGCTCGGAGCGCCGGGCCCCACCAGGACCCTCGAGCGCTGGGATGCCGGCTCGATGCGGCGTCGGAATCCCGCCGGAGTCCGGGGAGCCTTTTCCAGGCGTCCGGTGCGAAAGAGGTCCTGCGACGGGAACTCGGCGGGGATCTCGCGTCCGATGAGCTTTTGGATCGCGTCGAGCGAGAACACGTAGTCGTCGCAGGCGACGGAAACCGCGGTCCCCTCGGCACCAGCCCGACCCGTGCGCCCGATCCGGTGGACGTAGTCCTCGGGGTCCTGCGGCAGGTCGTAGTTGACGACGTGGGAGACGCCATCGATGTGCAGCCCGCGCGAAGCGACATCGGTGGCCACCAACACCGCGAGCTTGCCGCTCTTGAAGTCCTCGAGGATCTTCAGCCGGCGATCCTGGGGGATGTTGCCGGCCAGCGCGCGGGTCGGGTAGCCGTTGGCCGAGAGGCCGCGCACGAGCTCCGCCGCCGTGGTCCGGCGGTTGACGAAGATCAGCACGCGGCGGCCGCCGTCCTTCTCCAGGATCCCGAGCAGGAAGCGGAACTTGTCCTTGGCGGCCACGTGGTAGAGCCGTTCCAGGATTCCCTTCGCGGAGATGTGCTCCGGCTCCACCTCCACCTTGACGGCGTCGTTGGTGTGCTCCCAGGCGAGCTCCATCACGCGGGGCGAGAGGGTGGCCGAGTACAGCATCGTCTGCCGCCGGTCGAAGGGTGGGCAGCGGCGCAGGATGCGGCGCAGGTCGCGCAGGAATCCCATGTCGAACATGCGGTCGGCTTCGTCGATGACGAGGATCTCGACGTCGCCGAAGTGCGTGGCCCGCTGCTCCTCGTAGTCGAGCAGACGGCCGGGAGTCCCGACCAGCAGATCCGGCACGGTGCGGACGGCGTCGCGCTGCTCGCGGTACGCGATGCCGCCGAAGACCGCCAGCGTCGAGAGGCCCGTGTGGCGCCCCAGCGCTCGAGCGTCGCTGTCGATCTGCACGACGAGTTCCCGCGTGGGGGCGACGATGAGGGCTCGGGGTCCGAGTCCGGCTTTCCCGGGCGTGCGCCGCGGCCGCGAGAGCAGCCCCGCGAAGATGGTCATCAGATATGCGGCGGTCTTCCCGGTTCCGGTCTGCGCCTGCCCGGCCACGTCCCTTCCCGCCAGCGAGATGGGCAGGGTCTGCGCCTGGATCGGCGTGGCGAAGACGAAGCCGGCGTCGGCCAGCCCCCACCGAACTTCGTCGGGGATCGGAAAATCCGAGAGCAGGACGTCGGTGAGGTGGCTTTCCCTGCCGTGGAGATGTGGCTTGCTCATGTCCAAACCGCCAATCCTACGGCATGACGGCCGACGGCCCGGCACGGAGCTCGCTCGGGACGGAAACGAGCCGTCCCAGCGGATCGCGCAGCGGCAGCCCGGTGGCCTGCGCGAGTGCGAGGGCGACGCGGCGCTTTTCCTTCGGCCCGGCCATGGGGGCCAGCGCCAGGAGGCGGCCCCCGCGGCGGACGGCGGCGAGCCGCGTGACCGTCCAGGTCCACCAGGGCGAGAGCGGACGCCAGGTCTCGCGCCAGCCATCGATCTCGGAGCGCGGAATCCGCGTGATCACGGTCCGCTCGAACGAGGTCCGGGCCACCGTGACGTAGTCGCGCTCCACCAGCACCTCTTCCTCCGAGAAGGAGAGCACGGCGAGGCCGAGCAGTGCCAACGGCGTCGAAAGCGCGATCGTGGCCGTGAGCCCGAGCAACAGGGGAAGGGGGAGATCCGAGAAGGCGCCGGCGCGCAGGCCGGCCTCCCAGGCGTCGGCCAGCCGGGACCCGCCAAACAGGGCGGCCCCCAGAACCGTGGCGGCCACGGCGGACAGGGCCAGCGCCGATCGCGGCCCGCGCACCAGGGGGCGGATTTCCACGCGGGTCGAGCCCGGAGCGGACGAGACGGCCACGCGGCCCTCGCCTCGATTCGACAACGACAGGATTGTATGATCCCGCCTCCGGGAGTCGACTTTCAAGGAGGTCCGAGCGTGGCCAAGAAGAAGGTGGCCAAGAAGAAGAAGGCGGCGAAAAAGCCCGCGAGAAAGGCGGCGGCCGCCAAGAGGAAGGTGAAGAAGGCCGTACGACGGGCCAAGGTGCGGCGCGCAGCGAAGAAGGCGGTCGCGAAGACCAAGATGCGCCGTGCCGTCAAGAAGGCGAAGAAATCGGTTCGCCGCGCCGTCAGGAGCGCGAAGAAAGCGGTCAAGAAGGCCGGCGCGACCGTCGCGAAGGCGGGCAAACCGGCGGCGGCCGCCGTCGCGGCTGGCGCGGCGTCGGGCGCGGGAAGCTGGAAGGCGGATCAGCAGTATCGCGAGGCTCTCCAGGAGTTCCCCGAAACGCAAGACTCCGGGGCACTTGCCAAGGGAGCCGCCGCGGCAGGCGCCGACGAGGACGACGAGGAGATCGAGGTCGACGCCGAGCTCGAGCTCGACGACGAGGATCTCGAGGACGACGAGGACCTCGCACTGGACGACGAGCTGCTCGACGGCGAAGAAGAATCCGCCGCCAAAGGGGGCGACGACGACGAGGAGGAGTGGTAGGCTCTTCTCGAACCCAATCCCATTGCCGGGCTCTTGCTCGGCTGGTGGCTGAAAGGTCCCGCTCCGGCGGGACCTTTTTCATTGGGGACGAGAGCCGAGACTCGTGACTCGGGACTGGGGACTCGAACCCAATCCGCGGCGACCTACGAGTCCCGAGTTCCGAGTTCCGAGTCCCGATCCCTCACGATCTTCTTTGGCTTTCTGTCCTTGTCCAAATTCACGTAGGTCACCTCGGCCTCGGTGACCTTCACGCGGCCGCCGCGCCCCTCGCCCGATTGCGAGAACACCTCCACGGATACCGTGATCGAGGTGTTTCCGATGCGAACGAGGCGCGTGTAGAAGGACACGAGATCGCCGACGTTGACGGGCTCGTGGAAGACGACCTCCCGCATCGCGACCGTCACGAGGAACGGCGCGCCATGGCGCTTGGCCTCCACCGCGCCCGCCTGGTCGATGTAGGAGAGGATCACGCCGCCGAAGATCGTGCCGTGGGCGTTGGTGTCCTTCGGCATCATGATCACGCGGATCGCGGGCTCCCGAAAATCTGCCGGCACACCGGTCATGCGGGACTTCCTAACAGGCTGCTGAAAAATGGATGCGGGTGTCGTGTCCGGCACTTTGCAACCGGCGCCCGTTCCCGATCATGATCGAGAGTCTCGCCGACGCCTTGCGACGTGTGCCGGCAAAGTGCCGTCCACCCTTCGGGTTCCGGCGGCGTAGGGCCATCTGCGTCGTCAGCGCTCCTCGCCGATGCGGAAGCATCGCCGTCGTCGCGCTTCCTCGCATCTGACCCCACGGCGCTCGTAACGCCATCCCACACCCTCTTTCAGCAACCTGTTACGGCCGGGCCGTCGTGGGGATCTTCGGCGGACCGTACTCGACCGAAGCGCGCGCCACGGACCCGTCGGTGACGTTGATCGTGAGGGTGCCGTCGGGGTAGTAGTACTTCCAGATCT
>DATBIJ010000014.1:0-4321 GCA_036557025.1 Thermoanaerobaculia bacterium
AGAAGAACGACTTCTATCGGCTCATCGGGATCGGGGAATGGAAGGCGAGGATCACGTTCAAATTCGACCTGCAGGGGCGGATCCTCGAGGAGCTCTACGTCCCGGACAAGACCCAGCCGCCGAGCAAGCAGTACGTGAAGCCCTTCGTCGCGTGGGCGGAGAAGAACCAGCCGAAGGTGCTCGAGAAGATCTATCCCGGACGGATCGTCCGAAACGCCGAGACCGCGAAGCTGTGGAAGCAGGCGCTGACCGACTGGAGGAAGGCCACTGGGCAGCCGGTGTCCCCTCCCTAGCTCGGCGCTCCGACCCCGCAACCCCGCCCGTCCCGGGCCGTATCAGTGCCCATCGAGAAGTGTTTCCGATCCGCTTGAGGAGAGGGAGGTCTGTATGTTCGGCTCTTGGCGTTCGCTCCGCGCGGCGGGTGTCGCCGCGCTCGTCCTCTTTGCAGGTGCGCTCACGGCGTCCGCGCAGTCGTTCGTCCTCGATCTGCCCCGGGAGTCTCCGGCCGCGACCGTGACCCAGCGGATCGGGCTCACCGACATGGAGGTCACGTACTCGCGGCCTCTGGTGAAGGGCCGCAAGATCTGGGGGGCCCTGGTGCCCTACGACCAGGTCTGGCGGGCGGGCGCGAACCACAACACGACCTTGATGGTCAGCGACGCCTTCACCTTCGCCGGCCAGGCCGTTGCGGCCGGGACCTACGGCGTCCACATGATCCCGGGCAAGGACACCTGGACGGTCATCCTGTCGAAGGAATCCGGCGTCTGGGGCAGCTACACCTACGATCAGAAGGAAGACGCCGTGCGCGTGACCGTGAAGCCGATCGAGGCTCCGATGCACGAGGCGCTGGAATACTCCTTCGAGGAGATCAAGGAGAACGGCGCCACGCTCACGCTGGCGTGGGAGAAGCTCGCGGTCCCGGTTCCGATCGGGCTCGACGCCAACGCCATCACGAAGGCGAAGGTCGAGCGGCAGCTGCGCGACCTGCCCAAGTGGACCTGGGAGTCGTGGAACGACGCCGCGAACTGGGCGCTGTCGACGAAGGTCTACAACGAGGACGCGCTGAAGTGGGCCGATGAATCGATCAAGCTCGAGGAGCGCTTCGACAACCTCGACACGAAGGCGCAGGTCCTGACCGCAATGGGCAAACCGGCCGAGGCGCAGGCCGTCATGGCGAAGGCGCTGCCCAAGGCGAATACCTTGCAGCGGCATCAGTACGCGCGGCGGCTGCTCAACGAGAAGAAGGTGGATGAAGCTCTGGCAATCTTCCGGGACAACGTCAAGAAGAGCCCGGACACCTGGTACGTCTACGGGGGCCTCGCCCGAGGCCTCTCCGCCAAGGGGGACTACAAGACCGCGGCGGCGCAAATGGCCGAGGCTCTCAAGCGCGCACCGGCGGACGTGAAGCCGCAGCTCCAGGGGATGCTCGAACGCCTGCAGAAGGGCGAAGACATCAATAGTTAGCGTGGCGTCGAGCGGTGCCGTGCCGCTCGGTCTTAGAGTCGCCGCTCCAGCGTCTCGGCGAAGCGCGCCGAGGAATCGGGGTCGAGCGCGAAGAAGAGTGTCGGCTCGATGAGCTCGACCTCCATGAGGATGGGATCGGCGCCGTCCTCCACGAGATCGATCCGCGCGTAGAGGGTGTCGCCGGGAATGCCGTCCAGGACGCGCCGAGCCGCCTCTACCGTGGCCTCCGCGGCCATCGCCGGCTCGGCGGTGCCGCCGTGGTGCTCCTGGACGCGGAACTCCCCCGCCTTCGGGCGCTTGCGGGCGGCGTGGGAGAACTGACGGTCGAAGAAGATCAGCGACATCTCTCCGCGCCGGGAAATCTCCGGCAGGAACTCCTGGACCATCGCGCCATGGTCATCGCGAATCTGCGTGAAGGCCTGCTCGTGCGCGGCGGCGTCGGAGCGCGTCACGAGCTCCGTTCCCGCCGCGCTCGCCGAGACGATCGGCTTGACGACCGCCCGCTCCCAACCCGCCTGCGCGAAGACACCGGCGAGCGTCGCCCCCGAGCCGGGCGGCGCCCAGAGCGTCTTGGGCACGCGGAAGCCCGCGGCCTCCAGCTCGCGCAGGTAGGTCTTGCGCGCGTTCCACCGAATGAGATCGGGCGGGTTCCAGACCGGCAGGCGGTCGCGCTCGAGCCCGTTGAGCCAGTCGAAGAACTCCGACAGGCGCAGGTGGTAGTCCCAGGTGGAGCGCAGGAGGATCGCGTCGTACTCGCTCCAGTCGGCGCCGGGATCGTCCCAGGCGACGTGGTCGACGCCGATGCCGCGGCGGGCGAGCTCCGCCGCCGCCGGCAGATCGTCCGGAGCCCCGTGGGGAAGCGCGCCGCGCGTCACGAACGCGACGCGGCGGCCCGAGCTCGTCTCAGCGGGGAAGGACGTCATCCCACATATATCGCGTGATCTTCCATTCTCCCCCCGAATTGCGCGCGAGCGTCATCAAGAAGCGGCCGTTGCTTCGATGCTCCTCGCTCTCGCCCTCGAACTTCCAGGCCAGGCGGAAGCGTCCGCGCACCGCCCCTGCGTCGCCGAGCGCGCTGGATTCTTCGGGGTCGACGTCCATCGACACGACGCGCACGGGTTTCGCCCCCGTCGGCCACCAGAATCGCCGCATCGCCTCCTCACCGGCGATCGGATCGCGCGCATGCGCGGGCAGGAGCACGGCGTCTTTCGCGAAGAGCCGCAGCACGGCCTCGGCATCGTTCGCGGTCCAGGCGGCGGCGTACGCGCGCGCGACTTCCGCGGGCCCCGCCTCGGGGGATTTCCGCGGTGTGTAGATCGCGGCATAGACCGTCTTCCATTCCGCCCCGTCCGAGGAGCGGTCGACGAGCTGCCGCACGCGCCCGCCCTCCAGCGGCTCGTAGGTCATGCGCGTCTTGAACGGGCGTCCGGGCGAGGGCTCGCTCTGCAGGACCATGCGGGTGCCCTCGAGCCCGCCGTCGAGCAGGACGACCCGGCCCGAGTCGTCGGCCCAGGTCTGATGCCAGCGACGCCGCCCCGGATCGAAGGCGTTCACGCTGCCGCCGACCAGCTGCTCGCCATCCCAGCGCTCCTCGATCGCGCAGCCGCCGTAGATCGCGCGGACCTCGCTCTGCCCCGAGGGCTTCCCGTCGGGCGTCGCGACGTCCCAGCGTCCGATCCAGAAGTCGAACTGTCGATGCTCGGCGCTCGTACACGGACGAGCCGGAGGCGCGGCTTGCGCCGAGGCGAAATACGCCGAACACATAAGGAGTACCGCTGAAATCATGAAGCGATGCATTCGCACCTCCGGGCCGGAGAGCTCGGCCGCCTCTTCTACGAACGCGGCGCGCGCGAGTTCACAGCGGATCGCCCGCTTTGAGGATCCAGGCGGAGTCGTGCCTCGTGAAGCCGATGCGCGGGTAGTAGTCGACGGCGCCCGGCGCGGCGAGCAGCACGATCATCGCGCGCGGCCCGAGCCGCTCGCGCGTGCGGCGGATCAGCTCGACACCGATCCCGCGTCTCTGGTGCGACTCCCGCACGGCCAAGTCCGAGAGATACGCCACGTAGAGGAAGTCGGTCAGGCTGCGCGAGACGCCGACGAGCAGATCCCCCTCCCACGCGGTGACGACGAGGTTCGCGTGGTCACGCATGGCCGCGAAGGTTTCCGGGTCGTCGACGGGGCGCCGGCGTCCGAGCGTCGAGGCGACATAGAGCCCGTGCAACGCCCCCAGATCCACATCGTTTCCGAAGCGATAGGAGATGTCCGTCACGGCAGCGAGCCTCCTCATCCATCGTATCCGGCCGACCGGCACGGTCGTCGATTCCGAGGGGAAGAATCGGGACGGATGCCTCGTCTGGGCATGCATGAGCATCTCGCCCGGGTTCCGGCGCTTCGCCGCGGTCTGCGCCTTCGCCTCCGCGATCACGACGCTCGCGGTCCATCTGCTGCCGCCGCTACTGCCCGCGGCGCGCACGCTCGAAGAAGCCGCGAGGCTGCACGACCACCCCATTCACGTCGCCCGGCTCTGGATCGTGATCCTGCACGTCTGGATCGTGTTCGTCACCGCCTGGGCCGCCGCGCTGCAGCTCGCGCCCCGGGCGCTCGGCTGGGCGGGGCTGGGGCTCTTCGGCTACGGCGTGTTCACGATCGCCGAGCTGACGCGGACCTGCCTCGCGCTGTTCGCGGTCAACCGTTGGCGGGCGGCGTTCCTCGACCCCGGCACTCCGGAGACCGTGCGCGCGTCCCTGCGCACGCTGCTCGAGGGCTGGCCCGGCGTCGGACTGGGGCTCTTCGCCGTCTTCGGGATCGGCTTTCTCATCGGCAACCTCTCCCTGGGCGTCGCCGCGGCCCGCGGACG
>DATBIJ010000015.1:0-5879 GCA_036557025.1 Thermoanaerobaculia bacterium
GATCGCCGCCATCCGGATGATCGTGCCGATCCCGTCGTTGTAGATCAGGAACGCGAGGAGGAAGAGAAACGCGTCGCGGTGGCTTCGCAGCTCGCGGAAGGTTTCTCCCAGCCGCGTGAACGCGACCCGGACCGGGTTGTCGCCGCGCCGCTCGTCGGCTTCGTAGAGCGCGGGCGGCTCGGGCACGCGGCGCAGCAGAGGGATCGAGAAGAGCCCCCACCACACGGCCACGGACAGAAACGCGAGGCGCGTCGGGAGCGTCGCCTGGGCGGGCGTGAGGCCCTCCCCGTGCGGGAGCCCGAACCACTGGGGCTTCAGGATCCACGCGACGTTCGCGGCGAGCAGGAGGCCGGAACCGAGGTAGCCGAGGGCGTAACCGGCGGCCGAGAGGCGGTCCGTCTCCTCCCGTCGGGCGACGTGCGGCAGCAGCGAATCGTAGAAGACGAAGCTCCCGTTGACCCCGATGTTCGAGACGATCAGCAGCGCCGCGGCGAGCAGCCAGTCCCCGCGCTGGATCGCGAACATCGCGGCAACGGCCGCGATGCCCAGCCCGGCGAAGATCGCCAGCCCCCGCTTGCGGCCCCCCGTGAAGTCGGCGAGCGCCCCGAGGATGGGGGCGATCACCGCGACGATCGCCAGCCCGATCGTGGTCGCGATCGCGTAGCGCTGCGTCGGCAGCTCCCCCGGCAGGCCCGCCGCGGCGACGGAGCGGAAGTAGATCGGAAAGATCGCGGCGATCACGACGGCCCAGTAGGCGGAGTTCGCCCAGTCGTACAGCGCCCAGGCGCGCGTCTCGGGCCGGTCGAGCGCGGCCCGCTTCAGCAGGGCGGCAAATCGGGAGCCTTCTCGCATGTTCGGCGGTTGCGTCGCGCCTATTCTCCGCGAAAGGATTCGCGCGGCGCGTGGAAAGATGTGTGGGGCGGGGCAGACGCCCGCGGGAGGAAGGATGAGCAAGCCGATCTACGGAATGCTGCTGGGCGGGATCCTGGGGATCTTCGACGGCGCGACGGCCTACTTCACGCCGGCCGTGCGCCACCAGATGATGGCGATCATCATCGGATCGACGATCAAGGGGATCATTGCGGGCCTCGCGATCGGGTTCTTCTCGAAGAAGTTCCAGTCGCTGCCGCTCGGGATCGTCTTCGGCCTCGGCGTGGGGCTGGTGCTGGCCTACCTCGTCGCGATGATGCCGGACGAGCAGGGCAACCACTACTACTTCCAGATCATGCTCCCGGGCGCGATCGTCGGGGCGATCGTCGGGTACGCGACACAGAAATACGCCGGAAAGACCGCGCCCGCGAGGGCCTGAAGGGGCTGATAGCGTCGCGGGAGCATGCCGCGCGCCGAAATCCTCTTCTGGGTGCTCCTCGGCGCAACGTCGATCGCCGCGGCCGCGGCCCTCTACGGGCGCTATCGTGTGCTCCCGGCGTTTCTGACGGGTCCGCGCATCTGCCGGCTCGAGGCGGGCGGGTGTGCGGTGCTCTTTCGAACGAGAACCGCCGCGCTGCTCGGTGTCCCCAACGCGGCGTTGGGCCTCGCCTCCTCGGCGATCCTCGCCGCGGGAAGGCTCGCCGGCGCCGACAGCGGCGTGCTGTGGATCGCCGCGACACCGGCCGCCCTGATGTCGCTGGTCCTGACCTTTGTCCTCCTGCGCGACCGCCTGGAGTGCCGGATCTGCTGGGTCGGCAACGTCGCCAACGTCCTGCTCTGGTCGGTGCTGGCGGCGGAGACCTTCCGGCGCTAGCCGCGGGTGCCCGTCTTTGGAAATCTCTGGGCCTCACACCCTATTTTCTGCAACCTGCTAGGCTCGCGGCCCGATGTCCGGCGTGCTTTCGGGCAAGACCGCGATCGTCACCGGCGGCACCGGGGCGCTGGGCTCCGCCGTGACCCGCCTGTTTCTCGGGGAGGGAGCGCGCGTCGCCGTGCCCTACCGCGAGGCCGCAGGCTTCGAGCGCCTCCGCGCGTCGCTGCAGGATCCCGAGGCCCCGCTCTCCGGAGCGATCGTGGACCTGAATGCCGAGGCGGAGGTCGAAGACTTCTTCGAATCGGTCGCCGAGGACCGCGGGGGTCTCGATGTCCTCGTCAACACGGCGGGAGGCTTCGACGGCGGCAAGCCCGCCCACGAGACGGCGTGGGAGACCTGGCAGAAGCAGCTCGACATCAACCTGAAGACGGCGGTCCTGACGAGCCGGGCCGCGGTGCCCCGGATGCTCGCGCGCGGGGGCGGCGCGATCGTGAACGTCGCCAGCCGCGCCGCCGTCGGGGACGGAAAGAACGTCGCGGCCTACGCGGCCTCCAAGCGCGGCGTGCTCGCGCTGACCGACGCGATGGCCGCGGAGCTGCGGGAGCGGAAGATCACGGTCAACGCCGTGCTCCCTTCGACCATCGACACGCCGGAGAACCGGCGATCGATGCCGAACGCCGATCCCTCGAAGTTCGTCCCCCCCGAGCGGATCGCGCGCGTCATCCTGTTCCTGTGCGGCCCGGACGCCCGCGAGGTCTCCGGCGCGCACGTCCCGGTCTACGGTCGGGCATGAGCGCGGCTCCGGGGACGCCCGGTCTCGAGATCCGCTTCGCGACGCCCGAGGACGTGCCGCTGGTGCTCTCCTTCATCCGCGGCTTGGCCGAGTACGAGAGGCTGCTGCCGCAAGTCGTCGCGACCGAGGAGGACGTCCGCGAGAGCGTCTTCGGCGCACGGCCGGGCTGCGAGGTCTTGATCGCGACGTTCGACGGGCGGCCCGCCGGCTTCGCGCTCTTCTTCCACAACTACTCCACGTTCCTCGGACGCCGCGGGATCTACCTCGAGGATCTCTTCGTCCTGCCGGAGCTCCGCGGGAAGGGCATCGGGAAGGCGCTGCTGGAGCGGCTGGCGGCCATCGCTCTGGAGCGCGGGTGCCGCCGGCTCGAGTGGGCCGTGCTGGACTGGAACACGCCGGCGATCGACTTCTACAAGAAGCTCGGCGCCGTGCCTCAGACGGAATGGACGGTCTTTCGTGTGACCGGCGACGCCCTGAAGAAACTCGGAAGGGGTCAACCCTGAAATCAGGACATTTCGCAGACCGACTCGATGACCGTCCACCGAACAGGACGCCAAGATGTCCTGATTTCAGGGTTGACCCCATACAGGAGGGAGCGATGAAGCGGATCTCGATTCTCAGTCTGGCGATACTGACCGCGTCGGTCGCAGCCGCGCAAGAGGCCGCGGCTCCACCGCCGGTGCGGCTACCCCAGATTTCTCCCGGAGCCTCGGTGACCCAGACGATCGGCGTCACGGACGTCACGATCAAGTACAGCCGGCCCGGGGTGAAAGGCCGATCCATCTGGGGAACCCTGGTCCCCTACGATGCCGCGTGGCGGGCGGGCGCCAACTCCCCGACGACGATCCAGGCGAGCGAGGATCTGCTCGTCGAAGGCCAGAAGCTGCCGGCCGGCACCTACGCGCTCTTCGCGGTCCCCGGCAAGGAGGAGTGGACGGTCATCTTCAACAAGAACACGCAAGACGGCGTGTTCGCGGAGGGCTACGACGTCAAGACCGGGAAGGACGATGTCCTGCGCGTCAAGGTCAAGCCGCGCCCGGGTGCGGCCACGGAGTGGATGGAGTATCGGTTCGACGACCCCGGCGTCGACAGCGCGACTCTGGTGCTGGCCTGGGAAAACCTCGAGGTTCCCATCTCCCTGAAGAATGCCACCGAGACGAAGACCAAGGTCATGACCGCCTTGCGCAAGTCCGTCTCGGAGAAGCCCAACGACTACCAGACCCTCATCCGAGCCGCCAACTATTCGGCGAGCTGGGAGGTCGATCCGGATCAGGGGCTGGCTTGGGCGGACCAGGCGATCAAGGCACGCGACACCACGGGCGCGCGCTGGTCGAAGGCGCGGCTGCTGAAACAGAAGGGGCGCACCGCCGAGGCCATCGCCGAGGCGGACAAGGCGCTCGGCCTGGCGACCAAGGAAACCTCGGAAGATCTCCTCGCGACGATCAAGCGAACGAAGGAGGAGTGGAAGAAGTAGCCCCCGGCGGAGAGCAACCGCAAAGGCCCGGCAACCGCCGGGCCTTCTGCTGGAGCGCGGAGATCTATTCCTCCCGCAACGCCTCCAGCGGCGCGACGCGCGAGGCCCGGCGCGCGGGGAAGTACGCCGCGGCGAGCGCGACCGCCGCGATTCCGGCGGCCGCGGCGAGGAACGTCGCGCCGTCGAAGGCCCGCACGCCGTAGACGAGACCCCGCAGGCCCCGCGCGGCGGCGGCAGTCAAGAGCAGGCCCGCGGCGAGGCCGATGCCGGCGAGGATCGCGGTCTCGCCGAGCACGAGCCGCCGCACGTGACGCGGCCCGGCGCCCAGCGCCATGCGCACGCCGATCTCCCGGGTCCGGCGCGAGATCGACCCGGACACGACGGCGTAGATGCCGATGGCCGCGAGCAGGATCGCCAGGGCGGCGAACAGCGCCAGCAGCAGCGCCGTGAAGCGCGGCCGCGCGAGGGCGTCGTCGACGGCCTGCTCCAGCGTCGTGACGCTCGCGAGCGGCTGTGAAGAATCCAGCTCCCGCATCGCCGAGCGCACGGAGGCCGCGGCGGCGATGGGGTCTCCCTTGGTCCGTACGACCAGGTCCATTCGCCGGAAGTTCCAGTGGTCCACCGGCACGTAGATGTCGGGCCAGATCGTCTCCCACGCGCGGTAGCGCACGTCGCCGACGACCCCGATGACCTCGCCCCACGGCTGCTTGCCGCCGGGCCGCCCGATCTTCATCCGCTTACCGATCGGGTCCGCTCCGGGCCAATAGCGCTTCGCCATCGACTCCGAGACGATGTACGCGGGAGGCCGGCCCGGCTTCCCGTCGTCGGGGAGGAAACCGCGTCCGGCCTTGAGCGGGATCCGCAGCGCCGCGAAGTACCCCGGCGTGACCGATTCGTAGTTCGAGGGCGGGTTCTTCTCCTGCTCGTCGTGCGTCTGCCCTTCGATCGTGAAGGGGTAGTCCCATCCGATCGGGTCCGAGAGCGGGCGCAGGAGCACCAGCCCCGCCGACTCCACGTCCGGAAGCGACTCCATCTTCTCGACGACCCGGTGGAAGAACGCCGCGCGCGCAGCGCCGTCCGGATAGGTCTTGTCGATCAGCGAGAAGCGCGCGGTGAGCACGTTCCTCGCGTCGAAGCCCGGCTCCAGCGCGGCGAGCTTCGCGAAGCTGCGGGCGAGCAGTCCGGCGGAGAAGAGCAAGGCGAGCGACAGCGCGATCTCCGCGACGATCAGCCCGCTGCGCAGCCGGTTGGCGCGCAGCCCTTCCGTCGTGGTCGCCTCGCGCAACAGCGTGGCCTCGGCGCGGCGGGAAGCGCGCCAGGCGGGCACCAGCCCGAAGATCGCGGCCGACAGCAGGGTCGCGGCCGCGGCAAAGGCGAGCACGCGGCCGTCGATCGCGATCGTCCCGGCGTCGCCGATCGCGGGCGGGAGCCGGTGCGCGAGCGCGGCGAGCAGCACGCGCGCGAGCACGACGCCGGCCGCGGCTCCGAGGACCGCGAGCAGCAGCGACTCCGTCAGGAGCTGGCGCGCCACGCGCCAGCGCCCCGCCCCCAGAGCCGACCGCACGGCGATCTCCCGCTCGCGCTGCGTCGCGGCGGCGAGCAGGAGGTTCGCGACGTTCACGCACGCGATCAACAGCACGAACCCGACCGCGCCGAGCAGGAACGTCAGCGCCCGGCGCGTGTCGCCGTAGAGCAGCTCGGGCAGCGTCGTGACCGCCGCGGAGAGGCCGCCGTTTCTCTGCGGGTTCTCCTGGGCGAGACGCGCGGAGACGACCGCCATCTCCTGCTGCGCCGCCTCGAGCGTCGCGCCGGGCTGCAGGCGCCCGATGACCTTGAAGATGCGCAGGGTCCGCGCCGGCTCGGAGTCG
>DATBIJ010000016.1:0-4787 GCA_036557025.1 Thermoanaerobaculia bacterium
CAGATCCGGCTCCGCTCCGAAGTGCTGCCAGGCCCACATCGCGCCGGTCAGGCCGACGCCGGTCTGCACCTCGTCGAAGATCAGGAGGAAGTCCAGCTCGTCGGCGAGGCGCCGAAGGCGCGTGAAGAACTCCGAGCGGAAGTGGTTGTCGCCGCCCTCGCCCTGAATCGGCTCGAGGATCAGCGCGGCGATGTCGCCGGGATTCTCGGCGCAGGCCTTGCGGATCTGCTGCTCGACTCTGTCCTCGGCGGCGGCGACCTCGCGGGTCACCTCCTCCGTGACCGGGAAGCGCAGGCGCGGGGTTTCCAGCCGGGGCCAGTCGAAGGTCGGGAAGTACTGGGTCTTTCGCGGATCGGCGGTGTTGGTGAGCGAGATCGAGTACCCGGTTCGGCCGTGGAAGGCGCTCTGGAAGTGCAGGATCTTGTGGCCCTTCGGCGGCAGGCCCTTCGAGAGGTTCTTGCGGACCTTCCAGTCGAAGGCGGTCTTCAGGGCGTTCTCGACGCCGATGGAGCCCCCCTCGACGAAGAACATGTGCTCGGAGTGGGTCGCGGGAACCCCCAGCCGCGCGAAGGTCTCGACGAACTCCGCGTAGGGCTGCGTGTAGATGTCGCTGTTCGCGGGCTTGGTCAGGGCCGCCAGGAGGAGCTTCTCGCGGAACTCCGGGTCCTCCATCTTGGGGTGGTTGTAGCCGATGGGGATCGTGGCGAAGTTGGTGAAGAAGTCGAGGAGCATCCGCCCGCTGCGGGCGTCGTAGACCCAGGAGCCGCGGCTCTTCTCCAGGTCCATGACGACGTGGTAGCCGTCGACGAGAATGTGCCTCGAGAGCGTGTCGAGGACGTTCTTCGGCGAAAGCTCGGTCGAGGAGCGGACGATGGTCATGGAAGACTCCTGAGAGTGTCCGGGCCGGATGGCCGGACCGGCGAAAAATACCAGAATTGCGGGGTTCTCCGCGAGGGGGAGGCCCTAAGTGGCTCGAAGAGAACGCTTAAGCGAGGCGGGACGAACGGCCCTACGGCAGCGTCGCGCGCCGCGTCACCAGCTCCGGCTCCGCGGGCTCGGCCCGATCCTTCCCGGTCTCCTTGGCGCGATACAGGGCCGCGTCTGCCGCCCGCAGCAGCTCGTTCTTCTGCTGCTCCACGGAGGCGCCGGCCGTGGCGTTGCTGCGCAGGGAGGAAACCCCCAAAGACGCGGTGATGACGCCGTGAAGGTTCAGGGCCGGATCGTTGAAGCCGTAGGGGCGCGAGAGGAAGGTGGAGGCCCGGATCGCCGATCCGATCGCCTCGGCGAGCTCGAGCCCCTGGGGGATGCCCGCGCCGGGCAGGATCAGCACGAACTCGTCGCCGCCGTATCGGGTCAGGGTCGCGCGCTCGTCCGTGACCGTGCGGCGCAGCAGGTAGCCGACCTCCCGAAGCACCTGGCTGCCGGCGAGGTGGCCGTGGCGGTCGTTGACCGACTTCAGGTTGTCGAGGTCGAGGAAGACGACGGCGAGATCCCCGCCGTCGCGCGAGATCCGCGAGAGATCCTGCGTGAGACGAAGGTGGAGGTAGCGCTCGTTGTAGAGGCCCGTCAGGCCGTCGCGCTTGGCCACCTCGTACGCGCGCCGGGCGTCGAGGAGGTTCTGGATCGAGATCGACGCGTAGTCGGCGAAGATCTCGAGCAGGCGTCGATCCTTCTCGCGGAACCCGCCGGGCCCCACCCGGTTGACCAGCTCCAGCACGCCGCAGACCGAGGACTCGATCCGGATCGGGACGCAGAGCACCGACTTCGTCTGGAAACCGTCGGAGACGTCCAGGGTCGGGTAGAAGAAGGGGTCGTCGACGACGTCGTCGCTCGTGTACGCGACGCCGGAGGAGTAGACGTGTCCGACGATCCCGACACGGGCGTTCATGCGCTGGCCCAGGCGGGAGTCGGCGCGGGCGCCGAAAGTTGCGATGAAGACCAGCTCGTTCTCCATCCGGTCGTCGGAGTTCTTGGTCATGGGGTCGTCGAGCAGAATGGACCCCGCCTCGGAGGGGACGAACTCGTTGGCCTTCTGGAGGATCTCCCGCAGGAATCGGTCGATCTCGATTTCGCCCGAGTAGGCGTAATAGGCCTTGTGCCTCTCGAGAAAGTTCTCGAGTCGACGGTTATCGAGTGTATGAACCTGCAACAAGCGCAAGCTCCGGAGCATGCGCAGTTTACCATCCGAGGGGGTCCGCGGGCCGCCGCCGGGGCCCTCCGTCGTGACTTTTGGAGGGCGTCGCGGGGGTGTCCGGCGCGGGGGAGGGCATGATCCCGGCAAGACGGCGTTGGGGGCAGAACTTCCTGGTCCATCCCGAGACCGCCCGGCGAATCGTCCTCGCCGCGGAGCTCTCCCCGGAGGAGTCGGTCATCGAGGTCGGCCCGGGGGATGGCGCCCTGACGGGCCTCCTGCTCGAGGCCGCCCGACGCGTGCTCGCCATCGAAATCGACCCGGCGCGCGCCGCCGCCCTCGCCCGGCGACTCGGAAACACGGCCGAAGACCGTCTGCGGGTCCGGCAGGGCGACGCGCTCCGGAAGCGCTACGCGGAGCATCTCGCGGAGGAGGGCTGGGAGCCGCCCGCCGTCCTCGTCGCGAACCTGCCCTACAACGTCGCCACGCCCCTGCTGACGCAGGCGGTCGAAGAGCCCGGCGCGATCTCGCGGATCGTCGCGACGGTGCAGCGCGAGGTGGCCGACCGGCTGACCGCGCGCGCCGGCGATGCGGCGTACGGGTTCCTCTCGATTCGGACGGCGGCGTTCGCCCGCGTGCGGCGCCTCTTCGACATTCCGCCGGGCGCGTTCCGGCCGACCCCGAAGGTCGTCTCCTCGGTCGTGGCCCTTCGCCCGGACGCCGCGCCGCCGTCGCCGCATCGCGCGCGGGCGCTGTCGCTCGCCTCGCGCGCCTTCCATGCGCGGCGCAAGGTTTTGCCCAACGCGCTCGCGGGAGAGGGGACCCGCGAGACGTGGGTGCGCGCGCTTTCGGAGATCGGCAAGGACGCGCGAGCCCGGGCCGAGGAGCTGTCCTACGAGGACTGGCTCGCGCTCGCCGCGATCGCGGGGCGCGCATGAGCGGTCGGCTCGAGATCGTCCCGCTCGGAGGCCTCGGCGAGTTCGGCCGAAACCTGATGTGGATCCGCGCACCGAACTCGGGACTGATCGTGGACGCGGGCGTCTCCTTTCCCGACGAGAGCTTCCCGGGCATCGATCGGATTGCGCCGGACCTCTCGGCTCTGCGCGGCGAGCCCATCGCCGCCGTGCTGCTGACGCACGGACACGAAGACCACATCGGCGCGCTGCCGTACCTGCGCGAGTGGTGCGAGGCGCCGGTGTACGGCCTCCCGTTCACGCTCGCGATGGCCCGCCGGCGGCTCGAGGAGGCGGGCGTCTCCGAGAGCGGGCTCATCGAGGTGAAGAGCGGCGAGCGGCGGATGGCGGGAGCCTTCTCCTTCTCTTTCTTCCGCGTCTCCCATTCCGTACCGGACTCCGCGGCGATCTGGATCGAATCGGGCGGGATCACGCTGCTGCACTCGGGAGATTTCAAGATCGACGCCGATCCGCCCGACGGAGAAACCACCGATTGGGAGGGCCTGCGCGCGGCCGTCGGGTCGGGGGTCGATCTCGCGCTGGTCGACTCGACCAACGCGCAGCGCCCGGGACGCTCCGGATCGGAGCGGGAGGCCGGACGGGGGCTCGCGTCGGCGTTTGCGGGTGCGACGGGCCGCATCGTGCTGACGACGTTCTCCAGCCACGTCGCCCGGGTCGCCCAGGCCGCGGAAGCCGCGGTCGCTCTGGGCCGGCGCGTGGCGTTCCTGGGCCGCAGCGTGCGCGCGGTCGCGGAGATCGCCGAGCGAATGGGGCGCCTGCGCCTTCCGGCCGGTGCGCGACCCTCGGGCTCGGATCTCGCGCGACTGGAGCCGAGCCATCTGCTCTGCGTCACGTCCGGCAGCCAGGGCGAGCCCTTCTCGGCGCTCTACCGCCTCGCGCTCGAGGAGCATCCGGACCTCTCGCTCTCGCCCGGGGACCTCGTGATCTTTTCCGCCCGCGTCGTGCCGGGCCACGAGCGCTCGGTCAACCGTGTGTGCGATCACCTCGTGCGGCGGGGCGCCCGCGTGATGACGGAATCCGACCCGCCCGTGCACGTGTCGGGCCACGCGCACAAAGACGAGCTTCGCGACTGGATCCGCGCGGCGCGGCCGCGCGCCGTGCTCCCGATCCACGGGGAGCATCGGATGCTCTCGGCCGCGGCGGAGGTCGCGCGCGAAGCCGGCATCGCGACGCACAACGTCTTCCTGCTCGACAACGGCGATTCGCTGACGATCGAGGGGGGAGGATTCTCGCTCGCCCGGGACGCGGTGCCGAGCGGGCGAATCTACCTGGACTCCCGGCCCGAGCCGGTGGACTCCGGCATCGTGCGGGATCGCCGCGAGCTGGCACAAGAGGGATTCGTCGTGGTGATCGTCCCGCCCCAGGCTTCCGAGGAGATCGCGGTCGCCTCGCGCGGGGTGGCCGCCCCGGCCGGGCGGCTCGAGGAGGAGATCCGCCGCGCCGCTCGGGACGTCCTCTCGCGCGCGACGATCGAGGAGCGCCGCGATCCGGAGTGGCTGCGCGCCGAGATTGCGCTGGCCGCCCGCCGCGCCTGCCGGCGCGCGTTCGGACTCCGACCCGTCATCGTGCCCGTCGTCGTGTAGACGCCGCCTTCGTCCGTGAGATCATCCCCGCCGCATGTCCTGGCCTGGCGCGGTCGTTCTCGGCGTGATCCAGGGCCTCACCGAGTTCCTCCCGGTCTC
>DATBIJ010000017.1:0-4418 GCA_036557025.1 Thermoanaerobaculia bacterium
GTCGCCCAGATGCACCCCGCGGCCGGCGGCGTAGCGGCGCCCCAGGGCGTTCAACCGCTCGACCAGCGCGATCCCGGAGAGGCGCCGCCCGCCCAGCGCGACGGGGACGCCCCGGCGGAAGGACACCACGACGCGCGCGGGGCGCCGGGGCGCCTTCTCGCGTACCGCGCCCGGGAACAGCTCCTCCGGCGGCAGCTGCCAGGGATCGTGGGTCTCGCCGCCGCCGATCGTCGTGCCCCAGAGGCCCTCGTTGACCGAGTAGCGGCTCGTCTTGCGCGGAATCGTGATGCCCAGGCGCGCGAGCGTCGCGGTCTCTTCCTCGCGGGTGGCGCCCGAGTCCCGGACCGGCGCGAGGACCTCGAGCTCCGGCGCCAGCACCCGCAGGGCCGCGTCGAAGCGAAACTGGTCGTTGCCGGCGGCGGTCGATCCGTGGACGACGGCGCGCGCGCCGGCGCGGCGGGCGAACGCCGCGACCATCTCGGCCTGCACGGCCCGCTCGGCCGCGACCGAGAGCGGGTAGACGCCGCCCCGCAGGACGTTTCCGAAGAGCAGCGGCAGCGCATAGCGATCCCACACCCGCTTGCGGCCGTCCAGGAACACGTGCCGGCGCACCCTCGCGGCTTTAGCGCGGGCGGCGATGAGCCGCTTCTCGGCAGCCGAGAAGCCTCCCGTGTCCACCGTCACGGCGAGGACGGGCGCTCCCTGCTCGCGCAGCAGCGCGGCGCAGTAGGTGGTGTCCAGTCCGCCGGAAAAGGCGACGCAGACGACCTGAGGTCGACGGTTCATGGCGCGGCTTCCTTGCGGGGCTACCGGGTGGAGGGGGCGGAAGACGCCGCGCCGATGGACCTTCCTCGCACGTCTCGTGCGCGCGTGGCGCGCCTCTCGAGACCGGCGTCCACGGAGGTCGTGCGGGTCTTCATGGGAACGGAAAAATGCGGCAAGCGCGAATTGCTGTCAAGTGTTTTTTCGTGAAGGGCTTCCGGCGGCGGCCACCCCGCCGCGACCCCCGCCTCCCGGGGGCTTGACAGCGGGTATCAAAGTGATATCATCACGATATTCGACGAGGAGGACTTCGATGAACCCCGAGCGTTCGGTCAAGGGTCTTTCCGGCTACGGAATGTTGTTCTTCGGCTTCGTCCTGTTGGCCGCTTCGGTTTGGAGCTTTCTCGGGCTGGGGCGACGGCCCCCCATGCCGACGCTCCTGACGGCGCTTGGGCTGTTCATCGTCTCGAGCCTCGTGCTGGCGGGCCTCTTCATCGTGAACCCCAACGAGGCGAAGGTCCTCGTGCTCTTCGGCAAGTACGCCGGGACCGTGCGGGAGAACGGCTTCCGCTGGGCGAACCCCTTCTACCTGAAGAAACGCATCTCGCTTCGCGCGCGGAACTTGAACGGCGAGAAGATCAAGGTCAACGATCGCGCCGGCAACCCGATCCAGATCGCGGCCGTCGTCGTCTGGCAGGTCCAGGACACCTTCAAGGCGCTCTTCGACGTCGAGCACTACGAGAGCTACGTCGTCATTCAGAGCGAGGCCGCCGTGCGCCACCTCGCCGGCCGATACCCCTACGACAACCTCGAGGACGACCACGACGAGGGCATGACCCTGCGCGGCGGCATGGACCAGGTCAGCAAGGAGCTGGAGCGCGAGCTGCAGGAGCGCTTCCAGCGAGCGGGCATCCGGGTCCTGGAGGCCCGCATCAGCCACCTCGCCTATGCGCCGGAGATCGCCGAGGCGATGCTCCGCCGGCAGCAGGCGGCCGCGGTCGTCGCGGCGCGGTTCCAGATCGTCAACGGCGCGGTGTCCATGGTGGAGCTGGCGCTCGAGAAGCTCTCGGAGCGCAAGGTCGTCTCGCTCGATGAGGAGCGCAAGGCCGCCATGGTCTCCAACCTGCTCGTCGTGCTCTGCAGCGAGTCGGCCGCCTCGCCGGTCATCAACGCCGGCACGCTCTATCAATAGCCGCGATGCCCGATCGCAAGAGCCTGCTCCTGCGCATCCGCCCGGAGCTCTGGGCCGAGCTCAACCGCTGGGCGTCTCAGGAGTTTCGAAGCGTCAACGGGCAGATCGAATTCCTGCTCCAGCGCGCCGTCGACGAGCACCTCCGGCGTCCCTCGAAGACGCCGGAGGGCGGCGCCCGATCCCCGAGATCCGGCTCCCGCTGAAACCTCCTCCCCCGCCTGCCATAGGATCCCGGAAACGAATCAGGAGGTCCCACATGAAGAAGCTCATCGTCGCGGGAGCGCTGGTCGCCCTGATCGCCTGCGGCCGGGAAGCGCGGGAGCAGGCGGAGCAAGCGAAACAGGATGCCGCCAAGGCCGTCGAGAGCGCCGGGCAGGCCGCGCAGGAAGCGGTCGCGTCCGCCGCCGACCAGATCGCAAAGGCGAAGGCCGACTTCCTCGCCGCCATGGAGCCGCAGCTCGAAGAGCTGGACCGCACGATCGCCGACCTCGAGGGTCAGGCCCGGACGAAGTCCGGCGAGGCGAAGAAGGCCACCGAGAAGGCCGTCGCCGACCTGAAGGAGCAGCGCGCCGCCCTCGCCAAGGCGATGGACGACGCGAAGCAGAAGGGCACCGAGGCCTGGAGCGACACCCAGCGGAACCTGACCGAGGCGATGGACAAGATGAAGAGGGCGGCCGAGGCGGCGAAGAAGGAGCTGCAGAAGTAGGGCGCGGAGCCTAAGCCCTTCCCGTCAGCCGCGCGAGCCGGTGCAGCCGCTGTGCGGCGGCGGGGTCCAAGGCGTCTTCCCTCGCCCGCCAGCCCCAGTTGCCGCCGGGCTTCGCCGGATTGTTCATGCGGGCGGCGCTGCCCAGGCCCAGCACGTCCTGCAGCGGCGCGATCGCCCGCTCGGCGACCGATGCGTACGCCGCGCGCAGGAGGTCCCAGTGGATCTCCGCGCCGTCGCCGCCCAGATAGTCCAGCGCCCGAGAGCGCTCTTCCGCGTCCGCCGCGGCAAACCAGCCGCGCGCGGTGTCGTTGTCGTGGGTGCCCGTGTAGACGACGCATTGCGGATCGTAGCGATGGGGCCGGTGCTCGGACTCCTCCTCGGAGAACGCGAACTGCAGGACGCGCATCCCGGGCAGAGCCGAGTCCGCGAGCAGGCGCCGGACATCCTCGGTGATGACGCCGAGATCCTCCGCGACGAGCGGCAGGGGCCTGCCCAGCGCCTCCTCCGCCGCGCGAAAGAGCGCGAGGCCGGGACCGGGGCGCCACTCCCCTTCCATCGCGGTCTTCGCTCCAGTCGGGACGGCCCAGTACCCGGCGAATCCGCGGAAGTGGTCGAGCCGCAGCAGGTCGACGAGCCGAAGGTTCGCCCGCAGCCTTGCGATCCACCAGGCGAATCCATCCTGCGCGATGCGGTCCCAGGCGTAGAGCGGGTTGCCCCAGAGCTGGCCCGTTTCGGAGAAGTAGTCGGGGGGCACGCCGGAGACCGCGAGCGGCCGACGCTCGGCATCGAGCTGGAAGAGGTCGGGATGCGCCCAGACGTCCGCGGAGTCCATCGCGAGATAGATCGGGATGTCGCCGAAGAGCGCGATGCCGCGCGCGCGGGCGGCGCGGCGCACCCGCTCCCACTGGTGGAAGAACAGGAATTGCACGTACTCCTGGTACGCGATCTCCTCGGCGAGCTCGGCGCGGGCGGCGGCGATCGCCTCCCCTTCGCGGAAGGCCAGCGGCTCCTCCCAGCCGCTCCACGGCAGGCCGCCGAACCTTCGCTTGAGCGCCGCGAACAGCGTCCAATCGGGAAGCCAGTGACGCTGATCGGGGGACTCGGCGAACGCGCGCATCGCGGCCGAGAGGGCGGGGTTTTCTCGCGAGCGCTGGAACGACACGCGCAGGGCACGATCCTTCCAGCGTCCGGTCGCGTCGAAATCCGCCTTCTCCGCCGACGCCGCGGACGGCGCAGCGTCCAACGCCGTCTCCTCGAGCAACCCCTCCTCGACGAGGATCTCGGGCGAGATCAACAGCGGGTTGCCCGCGAAGGCCGAGGTGCCCCCGTACGGCGAGTCGCCGGGCCCTGTCGGCGAGAGCGGCAGCACCTGCCACAGCGTCTGCCCGGCGCGCGCCGCCCATTCGAGAAACGCGTCCGCGCCGGGACCCAGGTCGCCGACGCCGAATCGGCCGGGCAGGGACGTCGGGTGCAGGAGCACGCCGGCCGCGCGGGGCGCCGCCGGCCGGTTCATGCGATGGTCACACGACCCTTTGCGCCGTGCCCCGCGCCTTCGCGCGGACGGCGCGACGCTGGGTCGACGCGGGCCGATACGCGAGCTCGAGGTACTCCCCCACCATCCGGTCGGAAGAGAACTGCCGGCCGATTGCGCTCGCGGCGGCGATCATCTTCTCCACCCAGGCCGCCGGCAGCCCCGTCGGATCGCGGTCCCAGAACATCGGGACGATCGTCGTCTCCAGCAGCTCGAACAGCGACACG
>DATBIJ010000018.1:0-6091 GCA_036557025.1 Thermoanaerobaculia bacterium
GATCAGCTCCGCCTTCTCGACCCGGGAACGCGCGAAGGAGAGGTTCAGCTTGAAGGGGCCGCCCTTCGGCTTGTAGACGAACTGGAATCTCCCGGGCCGCTTCTTCTCGGATTTGTCGGCGTGCTTCTGGCGCCGCAGATCGTCTCGCGTGATTCCCGAGGCGACGCGCTCGATCGCCGCGCGCATCTTCCCATCGTCCTTCAGGCGCGCGATCTCGAGCAGCACGCTTCTCGCGTCGATGTCGGCGCGCCGACATTCCAGGCGCAGGTCCTTCGGGATCGCGAGCAGCGAGAGGCTCTCGGTGATCGAGACGCGCGATTTTCCGATGGCGTCCGCGATCTGCTGTTGCGTGTAGGCGTGCTTCTCCTGGAGCGCCGAGTAGCCTTCCGCCTCCTCGAAGGGATGGAGGTCCTGGCGGTGGAGGTTCTCGATCAGCGCGATCTCCAGCACCTCGTTCTCCGGGACCTCGAGCTCGATGCAGGGCAGCTCCGCGAGGCCGGCCTTCTGCGCGGCCCGGAAGCGCCGCTCCCCCGCGATGATCCGGTACCGCCCTCCCTCGAGCGGCTGGACCAGCAGCGGCTCGAGAACGCCGCGGGACTCGATGGACTTGCGCAGCTCCTCGATGTCGCCGATCTCCGTGCGCGGCTGATCCTTGTTGGGCTCGATCTCGTCGATCGGGATCCAGCGCCCCAGCGAGGCCCCGAAGCGCTCCGACAGCGAGTCGACGAAGTGGGAGTCGTGGCGCATGCGGGCTTCCACCGGAAGCCCTCTCTTGGCCTTAGACACGGGACAGGACCTCCTCGGAAAGCGAGTAGTACTCCGACGCCCCGCTCGAGTTCGGGGCGAAGGTGAAGATCGACTCGCGATGGGCCGGGCTTTCCTCCAGCCGCACGCTCTTGGAGATCGTGGTCTTGAAGAGCCGATCGCCGAAGACACCGGAGATCTGGTCGAAGACGTCCTTGCCGATCACCGTCCGGCGATCGTGAAGGGTCACGACGACGCCCAGGATTCGCAGGTTCGGGTTGGGACGCGCCTTGATCTTCTCGATGGTCTCGAGCAGGTCGTCGGTGCCCTCCAGCGCAAAGTAGGAGGACTGGATCGGGATCAGCACGTGCGTCGACGCGACCAGGGCGTTGACCGTGATCATGCCCAGCGTCGGGGGCGTGTCGATCAGGATCGCGTCGAAGCGCTTGCGGACACCCTCCATGCGGTCGCGCAGGCGGAAGTGCCCTTCGATCTCCCCGAGCAGCTTCGACTCGATCTTCGCGAGCGAGATGCGCGAGGGGGCGATCCAGAGGTTTTTCATCTTCGACGGCTGGACGACCTGCTTGAAGCCCACGTTGGGCTCCGTGAGCACCTCGAACATGGATTTCTCGACGTCCTTGCGGTCGACGAAGGACATCGTGCTGTTGCCCTGCGGGTCCAGGTCGATGAGGAGGGTCTTGAGCCCCTTGGTGGCGAGCGCGGCGGCGAGGTTGATGGCGGTCGTGGTCTTTCCGACGCCGCCTTTTTGGTTTGTGATGGAGATGATCACCGGGATCGGAGGTTAACAGAGGAACCGGAAAACCTACATCTTGTACTTGCCCAGCTCCTCCGGGTTGACCTCTTCGAGCCACTTGCGCAGCCGGTCCGGGTCCTGGTCGCCCTCCCCCTTCGAAGCGCGGCTCTTCTCCAGGACCTCCTGCTCGACCCAGATCTCGGCGTTCGTGCGCAGTGCCAGAGCGATCGCGTCGCTCGGGCGGCTGTCGATCTCCCAGCGGTCGCCCCCCCGGGACAGGAAGATCCGGGCGAAGAAGGTGTTCTCGCGCAGGTCGTTGATCACGATCTTTTCGACTCTGATCTGCAGCTCGGCCAGCATGTTCTTCAAGAGGTCGTGGGTCATCGGCCGGGGGGTCGCGACCTTTTCCATCTCGAGCGCGATGGCGTTGGCCTCGAAGATCCCGACCCAGATCGGGAGGAAGACGCCGTCCGCCTCGTCTCTCAGGACCACGACCGGCATGTTCGAGACCGGATCCATGAGCAGGCCCTTGACCTCCATGCGCACCATGCGGGTCACCTATGCGGCGGACGGCCGGGCCGTTCGCCGTGCCGTGAGGGAGTTGGGGAGGCCCCGCGTGACCGTGGCCCAGAGGTAGCTTCCGGGTGCCGCCGCGGCCTCTTCGACCTGCACGACCCGGTTGCACGGAGTGCGGCCGCGGAGGTTGCCGTGAGGGTCCTTTCCCTCCACCAGGACCTCGAAGGCCCGCCCCTCCAGACCGCGGTTGTGCTCGGCCTGGATCTCGTTCTGGAGCGCGAGCAGGCGTGACAGCCGCTCCCCCGACAACGCCTCGGGAACCTGCTTTTCCCTCCCCCACCGCGCCGAGGCCGTTCCGGGACGCGGCGAATAGCGAAACGCGAAGATCGAGTCGAAGCGGGCCTCCCGCAGCAGCGCGAGCGTCGCTTCGAAATCCGCGTCGGTCTCGCCCGGGAAGCCGACGATGAAGTCCGAGGAGACGGCCAGTTCGGGAACGGCTCGTCGGGCCTGGATCAGCTTCTCGAGGTACCCGGCGGCGTCGTAGCGGCGCTTCATTCGGTAGAGCACCGCGTCCGATCCGGACTGCGCGGGCATGTGCAGGAAGGGCGCTACCGGGGGTCCGGAGGCCATGGCCTCGAGGATGCCCTCGTCCAGAAAGTTCGGGTGCGACGTGATGAAGCGCAGCCGCCGCAGGCCGGGGATCGCGGCGCAGCGCCGAAGCAGCGAGCCCAGTCCGGAGGAGTCCTCGGGGTCTCGATAGGCGTTGACGGTCTGGCCCAGCAGCGTGATCTCGGTGTAGCCGTTCGCCACCAGTTCGGCGGCCTCGGTCAGGATCTCGCCGGATCGTCGGCTGCGCTCGCGGCCGCGGGTGAAGGGGACGATGCAGAAGGTGCAGAACTGGTCGCACCCCTCGATCACGGTGAGGTAGGCGTGGAAGCTGGAGTCGCGCCGGATCTCGCGGAACGCATAGGAGGGCGAGTCCTGCGGGAGCTCGAGGACCGACAGCCGCCGCCTCTCCTGGCGCACCCGGGCGACCGTGGCCGCGATCGACTCGACCTGCCCGGTCCCCAGGACGAAGTCCACCCAGGGCGCGCGCTCCAGGATCTCGTCGCCGGAGACCTGTGCCACGCACCCGGTGACTCCGATGACCAGCTCCGGCCGCTCCTGCTTGCGGCGCGCGAGCAAACCCAGGGCGCTGTAGACCTTGTGCTCGGATTTCTCGCGCACGGCGCACGTGTTGAAGATCACGACGTCCGCCGCCAGAGGGTCCGACGCGCGCGTCGCGCCGGCGGCCTCGAGCCGGCCGGCCATGCGCTCGCCGTCGAGCACGTTCATCTGGCAGCCCCAGGTTTCGATCGAATAGGTCGCCTCAATGGAACAAGTGCTTTGTTCCAAATGAGTTACGCCGTGAGCGGGGAGCACCCTCATTCGCGCAGCCACCCCGGCAGCGCTCCGGCCTTCCGCGCCCGGTCGGGCAGATCCGCCAGGTCCTGCTCCGCCTTGATCAGATCCTGCCGCGCCGTTTCGAGCTCCTCTTTCGTCTTGTCCCAGGCCGGCTTGATGACGCGGTCGCGGTACTGCCCGTCGTCCCACGCGTAAAAGTCGTTCTCCATCCGCGTGGCCGCGGCGCCGAGCTCGGCGATCTTGATCTTCAACTCCTCCACACGCCCGCGAGCGGCCCGTGCCGTCTGACGCCAGTAGGTCTCGTCCCCCACCTGGGGAGCGGGAACCACGGGGGGGTTGGAGGCGGCCGGCTCGCCCGAGGCCTGGGCCGCCGCGGTCTTCTTCGACGGCGTCGGCAACGGCGTCACCGAGTAGGTCGTCAGCTTGCCCTTCTGAGGATTCGTGACCAGCGTCTGGTTGGTGATCGAGATGGCGGATTTCGCCTTCGCCTCTTTCTTCGCCCTGGCGTCGGAGGCGGCCTTCACCACGTCCGTCAGCGATGTGCCGGGAGCGTCTTCGGCGTCGGCAGGCGTGGCCTCGGGCTCGGGAACTTCCTCGCGGGCCATTGGGGTGCGGCCGAAGCCGCCCGTCAGCCGCGGCCGCGGGGTCGGTGTGGGGTCCGGGGCGGACTGGGCGAGGAGCAGAGAGCCGCCAGCCAGCAGCAGCCCGGCGGCGGCCACGAGGCGGCGGCGCAACCTCATGGGGCGCTCGTCCCGGCGCGCCCGTAGTCGTCTTCGAGCCGGATGACGTCGTCGAGCTCGGGCGAGGAGACCTCGGCCAGGTCCGTGGGAACCTCCGCCCGCATCCGGTGGCGGATCCCGGGCCGGATCCGGTAGGCATCGCCTGGCGTCAACCGCCGGATTGCCATCGCGCCGTTCTCTTCCACTTCCAGCATGACCTCACCCGACAGAACGTAGATCGTTTCATCCTTTCTTTCATGGTACTGGAGCGAGAGGCTGTGACCCGGCTCCAGATGCAGGATCTTGCCGGCATAGCGCTCGTTCTCGGCGAACACGATCTCGTGGCCCCAGGGCTTCTCGACCCTTCTCATATCCGGCTCCGGAAGAGCTTTTCGACCTCGGTGGCGCCGGGAGCCTCGAGCGCCTTTTGCGCCAGCTCCGCCATCCTCGTGCTGTCGACCGCGGCGAGCGCCTCCTTGACGCTCGCGATGGCGACGGGCGTGACGGACACGTCTCGGAGGCCCAGGCCCACCAGGATCTGGATGCCGATCGTGTCCGCCGCGAGCTCGCCGCAGACGGCCACGGGACGCTCGTGGGCGTGCCCCGCCTCGAGGACGATGCGGATCATCTTCAGCACCGCCGGGTGCAGGGGCCTGTAGAGCGCGGAGACGTCCGGGTTGGCCCGGTCCACGGCCAGCGCGTACTGCGCCAGGTCGTTGGTGCCGATCGAGAAGAAGTCCGCCTCGCGCGCGAGGGCATGGGCCATCAGCGCGGCCGAGGGGACCTCGATCATGACCCCCAGCGCGGGGGGCCGCGGCAGGCCGGCGCGGTCGGCGGCCGCCACGAGGCGCCGCCGTGCGGCCTTGAGCTCCGAGAGCGTCGTGACCATCGGAAGCAGGATCTGCAGCTTCCCCCGACGCGACGCGAGGCACAGCGCGAGCAGCTGCGTGTCGAAGAGCTTGGGGTTGGCGAGGCAGTAGCGCAGGCCGCGCAGGCCCAGCGCCGGGTTCTCCCCGCGTGCCGGCCCGATCCCCTTTTCGCCCCCCAAATCGTATGTCCGGATGACGACGGGATGCGGCCGCGCCGCCGCGAGCAGCTTCTCGTAGGCGTCCTGCTGTTCCTCGACGCCGGGCGTGCGGGGCGACGCGCGCAGGTAGAGGAACTCCGAGCGAAAGAGCCCGATGCCCTCCGCGTGGAAACGTTCCAGCGCCGCGACCTCCTCGGGCAGCTCCAGGTTCGCACGCACGACGATCCGCACGCCGTCGCGTGTGGCGGCGGGGCGCGACGTGCGGGCGCGCAGGCGCCGCAGGCGCTCGCGGGCGTCGCGCACGGCCACGAGACTCTTGCGCAGCCGCTGTTTGGTCGGCGCGACGTCCACGAGGCCGCGGTCGCCGTCCACGACGATCGGCCGGTCCGGCGAGGCGGCCGCGCAGACGCCCGCGAGGCCCACGACGCAGGGCAATCCGAAGGAGCGGGCGATGATCGAGGCATGCGAGGTCATGCCGCCCCGTTCGAGGGCGAGCGCCAGCACCCGCCGCGGGTCCAGGCGCGCCGCGTCGACCGGCGAGAGCTCGTCGGCGACGAGGATCGATCCGCGCGGCAGGCCGTCCGCGGGCAGCGGGCTCACGGCGCCCCCCGCCAGCTCCCCCGCGATCTCGCGGGCGACGTCGCGGACGTCGGCGGAGCGCTCGCGCATCGCGGCGGAATCGGCGGCCTCCAGCCGCTGGGCGAACTCGCGGGAGACCTCCGCCAGCGCCCACTCCGCGTTGACGCGCTCTTTTCGCATCCGCTCGACGATCGCGTCCAGGTACTGCGGGTCCGCCGAGATCATGGCGTGCGCTTCGAGGATCGCGGCGAGCTCCGAGCCGATGTCGCCGCTCGCCTCGCGCGAGTGCTTGTAGAACCCGTCGGAGGCCCGGCCGGCGGCGCGGCGCAGGCGCCGCTCCTCGGCCTC
>DATBIJ010000019.1:0-8111 GCA_036557025.1 Thermoanaerobaculia bacterium
CGTCCGACGATCGCGTGGGCGGCGCGGGCGCGCTCGCTCGAAGCGACGCGCAGCCCGAGCTCCTGGCAGCGGCGCTGGAGCGCCCGGCGCGCCGCGGCCGCACTCGTGGCTTCGGCGCAGGGGAACTCCCAGAGGCCCGCCAGGTAGCCGGCCCGACGGCGGACCAGCAACGCTCGGTTTCCCTGACGCGCGACTGCGGCGGCGACGTGCAGCGTGACCGGTGCGGGGCGTTTCCGGCGCGCGGGCCGGGACTCGGCGTCGCCTTTGCGGCGCGCCCGGCAGCCGCGCGCGAGCGGACAGCGTGGGCAGTCGGGATTCCGCGACGTGCAGACGAGCTGTCCGAGATCCATCAACGCCGCCAGCCCTTCGCCGGGGCGTCGCGGCGGCAGCAGGGTGGCCGCCCGGCGCAGGACGAGCGCGCGGTGCGCGGCGGACGCCGGGTTGCCGTCGATCGCGAAGAGCCGTGAGACCACGCGCGTGACGTTGACGTCGGCGGCGGCGACGGGCACGCCGAACGCGAGCGATGCGACCGCACCGGCCGTGTAGGTCCCGAATCCCGGAAGCGCGGACAGAAGGTCGGGGTCTTCCGGCAGACGGCCGCCGTGGCGGGCCACGACGATCCGCGCCGCCTCGTGAAGGTGGCGCGCCCTCGCGTAGTAGCCCAGCCCCGACCAGGCCGCGAGCACGGCCTCGCGCGGGGCGCGGGCGAGAGAGGCGATGGTCGGAAACGCCGTCAGGAACGCGTCATAGCGACGCGCCACGGCGAGGACGGTGGTCTGCTGGAGCATGACCTCCGAGACCCAAACCCGGTAGGGGTCCGTCGTTCCCCGCCAGGGGAGGGCGCGCTTCTGCCGCCGCGCCCAGCGCCGCAGCGTCGCGCGCCGCGCGGCTTCCGGCGTCAGGAGCCGCCCGACACGGTGTCGCGCGGGGCGATCCAGTCCTTCTCGCCTTGCAGCGAGGTGATGAGCGAGCGGTCTTCTTCGGACGGGAGGGTCTCCGCGAGATGGCGCTCGTAGGCCGCCTCCGACAGCTCCTCTCCGGTGACCGAGTAGCGTTTGCCCGCGAACTCGCCGATCGAGCGGTGGAACTTCAGGTCCGGAGCGGTCAGGGGCCGCTCGCCCGGCGGGAGCAACCGGTTGATCGAGGCGAGCAGCTTCTCGACCTCGTCGCGGTACATCTCCCGAGAGAGCTCGTTCAAGTGCGCCTTGTCCACTTCCTTGCTCTGCTTCGCCTCGTCGTAGCGGCCTTTCAGGCCCCAGACGTAGAACCACTCCGCGGAGGACGAGGAGTCCTTCCCGAAGAGGTCATACGCCGTCGACAGCCACTTGTTGACGTAGCGCTGGAGCACCGGGATCGGGACCTTGCCGCCCTTGACGATGCGCTGGAGGCCCATGTGCCCGGTCCCGAGGTGGAACCCTTCCTCGCGCAGCATGGGTCCCATCGAGCGCGCGAGCGGCGCGAAGCCCGACGTCGAGAGCATGTTGAGCTGGAACTTCCCGTCGCGGTCCACGAACTCGGTGTAGGTGAAGAAGTCGACCCAGTTGTCGACGTCGACGTTGAAGGACCCGAGCAGGCGGTTGTTCTGCCAGGCACGCCGCTCGAGCTGCTTGCGGGCCTCGATCTTCCCGGTCTCGCCGAAGTGGTTCACCATCAGGTGGCACATCTGCCACCCGTGGCGCATCTCTTCGACCATGATCCGACAGACGCTCTCCAGGTCGTAATCGGACGGCGCGGTCGCGATCAGCTTGCGCTGCTGCTCGACCGAGGCGAACTCGGTGTCTCCCTGGTAGACGATGAGGTTGAGCAGGGCGTCGCGGATCGGCTGGTGAGGGATCTGCGTGACCCGCTCCCACTTGCGCTGACCCGCGAAGTCGCCGTACTCGATCTCGTCGCTCTTGATGTCGCCGTACTTGGCGTCGAACTGGTAGTCGGCGAACTTCGGCAACTCCACACCGATTTCCTTCTGCCAGGCGCGGAAGGCATCGATCCAGTCGTCGAAGGTGTTGATCTTTTTCATAGGGCGCCTCAACCGATTATCATAACGATTTATGCCCGCCGTCGCCGGGCGCCTCCCGGCGCCCGCGTCGAGCGCGGCGGAGCGGAATTATGGCGTTTCGGGTGGACTGGGAGGGGCTCATCGTCGGCTTCGAACGCCGGTCCCAGCAGATCACGCACTTCTTCGACAAAGAGACAGGGGACGTGGAGCAGGTTCTCGAGCGTGACGCCGAGCGGCACGCCGGCTTTGCCGAGGACCCGCGCTACCTTCCTCTGCCTCGGGACGGGGGGGAGCGCTCCCGGGGCGATCTGGAGGAGTTCCTGCCGCACTGCGAGGACGAGGAGTGCCGGCGGCGGCTCGCCGCGGCGCTCGCGTCGAGCGAGCCTGCGGAGGCCTACCGCTCGCGCCTGCGCGAGTTTCCCAAGGAAGAGGCGCGCTTCTTCCAGTTCAAGGAGCACCAGGCACTGCGTCGCGCGGAAGAGTGGCTGCTCGCGCAGGGGATCGTCTTTCGCAAGTCCACGCCGCCGTCCTAGGCGGCGGGCGGCGCGGCGAGCTCGAGAATCCCGAAGCGGGCGGGGACGTGGAAGTCCGGCGGGTCCGCCCGCGTCGGGCTCCAACCGGTGTGCTCGTCCTCGGCGCCGCGATCGATGCGGTAGAAGTTTCCGCGCAGGCGCGCCGCCCCCGACGCGTCGATCGACGCGAGCGGGATCGAGAAGCGGGCCCACCAGGACCCCTCCCGCACGCCGGCGAGCGCGCGGAGTCCCGGCGCGTCCCAGGAGGTGTCCACCGACATCGTGGCGCGGCGGCCGTCCGGGGAGGTGACGCGGGCGTCGAAGAGAGTGCCGAGCGGGCTGATCTCGAACTCGTAGTAGACGCGCGGCGTCTCTTGCGCGCTGACGAACACCTCGTAGACGTCCTCCTCCCAGAGCGGCGCGTCCCGGCGCCGGTGGGTCGCGACCACGCCGTCGTCTCTGCCGTCGAAGCGCACGAGCAGCCGCCCGCCGCGTTGCCCGACGCGCACGGCCGTCGCGAGCCGGGGCGTCTCCCCGCGGCGCACGCCCGAGAGGTACAGCGGCGGAAGCGAGACGAGCCGCTGCTCCGGCGCGAGGCGGGGAACGGCGAGAGAGGGTGCGGAGCCTACTTCAGGTTCCACGTCCGGACCAGATTGAACCCCAGATAGAGATCCTGCGCCCGCCCCGTTCCGGAGAATCCCGGCGCGACGTATTGATCGACCGTGGTCGAGCGCATGTTGCCGCACGTCACGGCGAAGCGGTGCCGCAGGACGGTCTTCTCGATCGAAGCGATCCAGCCGGTGAACGGAGAGTCGCCGTCGGAGATGCCCGGGTAGACCTCGCCGTGGGCGTTCCATCCCTTCCCGAGCCCGACCGAGATCCCCGCGGGGACGTTGAAGAGGTCCTCGTAGAAGGGCTGAGGCTTCACGAACGGCGCGGCGGAGGTCTCGGAGACCCACGTCGGCACGAGCGTGAGCTGGATCCGCGGCGTGATCGCGACCGAGAGCGGGACCTGCACGAACACGCCGCTGTCGGAAAACTCCGGCACCGCGTCGTAGATCGCCCCCGTCTCCGTGCGCCAGTCCACGCCGGCGCGCAGGGCGGCCGCGAAGATCCCCAGCTCGAACGCCTTCCAGCGGGCCGCGAGCTCGTACACGTCGATCTCGCTCGAGCGGAAGAGCGAGACATCCAGCCGCTCGATCGGCACGTAGGCGAACCCGATACCGATGTTGGCGCCCGAGTCGAGCGAGTAGAGGTCGTGGATGTCGCCGTCGTTCACCGGCGTCTCCCAGCGGTGCGTGAAGAGCAGGGTCAGCGTTCCGACCTTGCCGATCTGCACGGTGGGCAGCACCACGATCTGGTCGCCCTCGGGCGCGCGGCGCGGCGGCGCCGGTGTGGTCTCCGTCGCCGGCTCGGCGGGCGGCGTGGGCTCCTGAGCGGCGAGCGAGGAGGCGAGGGAGGTCATCAACAGAGCGGCGAGAAGTCGCATCGAGGCCTCCGAAAAGAAGTCCACGGTCGACAGTGAACACTCGACAGTGGGAAGGCGAGGAGCCTTTGAATCAACTGTTAACTGACGACTGTCGACTGTCAACAGTCAACAGTCCGTCACGCTCGCAGCAGCCCCGCGCCCCAATGCAGGCCCGCCCCGAGAGCGGTGAAGACGACGAGATCGCCGGGTCGGATGCGCCCGGCCTGCTTCGCCTCGTGGAAGACGAGCGGCAGCGTGGCGGCCGTCGTGTTGCCGTACTTCTGGATGTTGTGGAAGACCTTCTCCTCCGGCAGCGAAAGGCTCTTCGCGACCGCCTCGTTGATGCGCAGGTTGGCCTGGTGCATCAGGACCATCGCGACATCCTCGAGGGTCAGGCCGTGCCGCTCGAGGGTCTCTCGAACGATCTGCGGCATCGCGGTGGTCGCCAGCCGAAAGACGGCGCGGCCCTCGACGATCGGAACCGTGAGGTTCGCCGCGAACATCTCCGGCGAGAAATAGGGAAAGCTCGCGGAGCCGCCCCCCGGAACGTGGAGCTTGTCCCAGTGGCTGCCGTCGGTGCGCATCTCGAAGCCCAGGAAGCCGCGGCCGTCGTCCTCCTCGTGCGCCTCCAGGATCAGCGCGCCGGCCCCATCGCCGAAGAGCACGGCGCGGTCCCGGTGCGCCGTTCCCCAGGCGTAGGCCTCCGCTCGAGGCGGTCCCGGAGCCTCGCCGAAGAGCACCGCCCAGTCCTCGTCCCGGAAGGAGAAGAGCGAGGCATGGACCTCGGAGCCGACCACGAGCACGCGCCGCGCCGAGCCGGCGCGGATGAAGGCGTCGGCGACCTGCAGGGCGGAGAGAAATCCGGCGCACTGCATGCGGACATCCAAGGCGTAGGTCGTCGAGAGCCCGAGCGCCGCGGCCAGCAGCCCGCCGTTGCCCGGAAAGTAGTGCGCGGGCGTCATGGTGGCGAAGACGATCATGTCGAGATCGCCCGCTTCGAGCCCGGCGTCCGCGAGCGCCGCGCGGGAGGCCTCCACGGCGAGATCCACCGACGAGGTTCCCTTGCGGGCGTAGCGGCGCTCGGCGATCCCCGTCCGCTGGCGGACCCACTCATCGGTGGTATCCATCAGGCGGGAGAGCCGCGCGTTGTCCACGCGGTCCGGCGGCACGTACATCCCGCTGCCCCGGACGATCGCGCGGGGTCCCGTCGCTGCGGTCACCGCGGGCGCAGGTACTCGGGGTCGGAGCTCTGGCCGTCGAGGTCGGCGGTCACGGCGTACACGTTCATGCCGGGCGCGGCCTCGATGCGGATCGAGCCGGCGAGCAGCTCCCCCACGCCCGCGGCGTAGCAGACCGCATTGATGCGACCCGCGGCGCCGGCCGCGAGATCGACGCCCGTGCGCCCGAGCTCCGCGCCGTCGCCGCCGAGAATCACCGCGGTGACGCGGCCCGCGGCGCCGGAGTTGTAGAGCAGCAGGTGCGTGCGGCGCTCCGTATCCTGCAGGGCGCCCGGCGCGATCTTCGAGGCACCGCCGGCGATGGCGTCGGCGGCCGTCAGCGGTGTCGCGAAGCCCGCGTAATCGCCCTCCACCCGCTTCGAAGCGACGCGCACGAGGGCGGCGATGGGGCGGTCGGAGGAGAGCGTCAGCGCGCCCTGGCCGGTGGCTCGGGAAAAGAGCGCCGTCATCAGGTTCTCGACACGCAGCGAGCCGCGGGGCGGGATCGTGCGCAACGCGGCGGGCGGCGCCGAGGCGCCGTCGCTCGGGACGTAGGAGATGGTCACGGACGCCGGCGCGTCCGGGTCGGGGTTCGAGAGCCAGAGGTCGGACTCGAAGACCGATCCGTTGACGCCGCCCGAGCGGCCGACGGAGGGGAAGACCATCGAGGTCGCGGTGTCCGCGGGCAGGGCGACCGCCGCATCGCGCGTGCCCAGGTCGAAGACGGTCGTATAGGCCTGGACCGCGCCGCCGGTCGCCGTGATGCGGATCACGTCGCCGGGCAGCGGCTCGACGCCGAAGGCCGAGGCGGCCGGGTTGAACTCGCGCCGCTCGTTGGCGCCCAGCGCGAAGGCGAAGCTCCCGCGCAGGCTTCCGTCGGCGGCGTAGAGCGTCCCGACACCCTGGCCGCCTTCGGGCGCGTAGACGCCGAGCACGGTGGCCTCCGCGTCACGGGCGCCGGCGAAGAGCGTACGCGTCGCTCCGGCCGGGAGCGTCGCGGTCAGCGGCAGGGCGGGCAGGGCGAACCCGAAGGTGCCGCCGTCGGGCTGGACCCGGACGGTGCGGACGACGGGGTCGAGTGTCGCGACGTCCCCGCTCGTGACCCGGATGCGCACGGGACCGAACACGGGGGAGTAGGCGCGCCCGACGGGATAGGCGTCGGAGAAGCGAACGGTGCCGCCGGGAGGGATCGTGAACGCCTGTCGACCCGCGAAGGACCCGGCGGAGAACAGATACAGCGCGTCGCCGGCGATCTCGGCCGTTCCGCGGTTCGTCAGGGAGAGGTCGATGCGGATCTTCGCCTCCGCTGGCCCGATCAGCGAGACCGCCAGCGGGGCCGCCAGATCCTCGGGCGAGCCGATCGCCTGCGGCACGATCCGCACGAGCTTGCCCTCGGAGCCGATCCAGGCGACGCCCCCCGCCGCGGTGTCGATGCCGTAGGCGTTGCGGCTGGCGAACGTGTACTTGAGGATTCCCGGGAACGAGGCCGCGACCGTGAGGTCCGCCGCGGGAATCTCCGTGTCCGCGGTGTTGAAGGTCGTGAGCGTCGCGTTGCGCGTGCGGCGGCTCGCACGGGTCTGGTTGACGGCGCGCGCGACCAGGAAGGTCGCGGGCGTCAGATCCGTGGTCGAGGAGAAGGCGAGGTTGGAATCGAACACCGCGAGCCGCCCGTTGCTGCCATCGGCCTCGGTGACGTAGAGCGTGCCGCCCTCGCCGAAATCGAAGTGCAGCGGGCGCGAAAACCCGCCCCAGATCTCGAGGCGGTTCGTGGCGGGGTCGAAGCGGTCGATCGTGTTGCCTTCCAGGTGCGCGAGCCAGATCTTGCCGGAGGCGTCGATCTCCATGTGGGACGTGTTGAGGCGAAACCCCGTGAAGTACGTCCAGGAGGTTTCCTCGGCGGCGCCGGGGACCCAGCGCACCACGCGGTTGTTGCCGTAGTCCACGAGCCAGATCGCGCCGTCCGCTCCTCCGCGGATCTGCGAGTACGCGAACGTCGCGAGCGAGCGGTAGTCGACGACCTCGAGCGTCTCCAGGTCGACGGACTGGAGCCGGGCGGCGCTCTGCGCGATCCAGACCTTGCCGTCCGGGGCGCGCCAGAATCCCGCCGGGCGGGTGCCCGGGACCACCCATTCCGTGACCTCGTTGGTCTCGGTGTCCAGGCGGCAGAAGTAGGAGCTGATCGCATCGATGCCGCGCTGGCCGTTGCCGATGAACCAGACATAGCGGCCGTCCAGCTCGAAGTCGACCGGGTTGACGCCCAGGTCGTCCGAGGGGCGCAGCTGCCAGTTCGTCATCACGCCGTCGTGGAGCCGGGAGATCTGGTCCCGCGCCGGGACCAGGAACCAGACGGCGCCGTCCGGGGCGACCTTGACCCGAACGCCGCTGACGATGCCGTCCCCTTCGGTGGTCAGGAACCGGCCCTCCGGGGTCACGGTGTCCTGGGCCGGGAGCGCCTGGGGAAGGAGGGAGAGCGCCGCGAGGGCGAGAAGGTTCCGGGCGGCCCGCATCGGGGCAAAATAACACGCGATCCCGCACCGGGCATTTCCACTTCCGGAACGTGGTTGCTGAAACGTGAGCCAGCGCGCCCCCTCGCCCGTCGCCGAGACGCTCGCGCGTCGAACCACTCCGGCCGCGCCGGAGCTGATCGAGGCGCTGCCCGACGGCCGCCTGCGCTGCCACGCTTGCGGCCACCGCTGCCCGATCCCCGAGGGGCGCGAGGGCGCCTGCCGCGTGCGCTTCCGCGAAGAGGGCGTTCTGCGGGTTCCCTGGGGTTACGTCGGGGCCCTGCAGTGCGACCCCATCGAGAAGAAGCCCTTCTTCCACGCGCTGCCGGGCAGCGACGCCCTCTCCTTCGGGATGCTCGGATGCGACCTGCACTGCGGCTACTGTCAGAACTGGTTCACGTCGCAGTCGATCCG
>DATBIJ010000020.1:0-15259 GCA_036557025.1 Thermoanaerobaculia bacterium
CTGGGCGCCGGCGCGGCCGCGCACGACGGCCGGCTCTCCGCGCCCTGGCTGGTCCTGACGGTCCTGGGGATCTGGGCGATCGAGATCGCCAAGAACGCGTCCGGCGAGATCTACGACTGGGACTCGGGAACCGATCGCCTGGTCGCGCCGCAAGACCGCAGTCCATTCTCGGGCGGCAAGCGGGTCCTCCTCGACGGCCTCCTGACCCGCCGTCAGACGGCGGACATCGCGTTGGTCGGATACTTCGCCGGGATCCTCGCGGGCCTTGCGATCGTGCGTTTTCGAGAGCCGGAGGTGCTCTGGCTCGGCGTGATCGGCGTGGCGTGCGCCTTCTTCTACCACGCGCCCCCGCTGAAGCTGTCGTACCGCGGCCTGGGGGAGCTCGCGGTCGCCTTCTGCTACGGCCCCCTGATCTGCGCGGGCACCTACCTCGTTCAGCGGGGATCCGTCCGGGCTCCGATCCTGCTCCTCTCGATCCCCCTGGGCTTGCTGATCGCGGCCTTCCTTTGGATCAACGAGTTTCCCGATGCCCGCGCGGACGGCGAGGCCGGAAAGCGGACGCTCGTCGTGAGGCTCGGGAAACGGCGGGCGAGCCGCGCCTACGTGATCCTCCTGATCCTGGCGTTCGCAATGCTCGCGAGCCTCCCCCTGGCGGGGCTGCCGCGCGGCGTGTGGCTCGGCGGCATCGCCCTGCTGCCCGCCGCCTGGTCCGCCCGGGCCCTCCTCGCCGAACCCGAAAACACCCCAGGCCTCGTGCCCGCTCAGGCCTCGGCTCTGCTCGCCTTTCTGCTGCTGGCCCTCGGCGCCGGCCTGGGCCTGCTGCTCTTCTAGCCGCCGGGCGGAGACGGCGAGCGCGCCGATGCGTGCGCGCGGGCGTAGGCCAGGGCGAAGTCGCGCAGGCTCTCGCTCTTCAGGCCGATTTTTCGCGCCTCTTTCTCCGCGGCCTCCGCGTCCCATCCGTCGACCAGGATCCGTCGGATCATCCAGAAGGCTCCGACGCGGTTGCCCGACCCGCAGTGAATGTAGATCGGATAGACCTCGGAGCTCGAGAGGGCGCCGAGGAAGGCCTTCGCCTGCCACGCGGCGGGCGCCGAGGCGCGAACCGGGATGTGGATATAGCGCAGACCGGCTTCGTCGGCAGCGAGGTGTTCCTCTCCGACGTTGTGCTCTTCGGCCTCGCGCAGGTTCAGGATCGTGCGCACGCCCGCGTCCCGGAGCGCCACGATCTGGTCCCTCGTGGGCTGCCCGCCCGTGCAGACCCTCGCGTCGATGCGATGGAAGTTCTCGATGTCGTTCGGATCGCCCTCGATTCTTCCGTTCGACGCCAGCGCGAGTGCCGCGGCGACGAAGACGAATGGCATCATTGCGACCTCCGATCCGGCGCCCTCCGCCCGCCGGAACGGCGGGCCGCCGCCAAGGGTTGACGCTCCCGAATGACCGGGTGGCGCCGTTTCGCACCGCGGCCCTTCAAGATCCAGCGCTTTCCTTTCTCGACCGGACGCTCGACGCCTCGGCCGATCCGCTCGAGCAGATCCGTGACGGTCACGATGCCGGCCAACCGCCCGTTCTCGACGATCGGCAGCGAGCCGATCGACCGGCCCCGCATCAGGTTCGCGGCCTGACGCAGCGTCGTTTCGGGAGAAGCGGTCACGACCGGACTCGTCATGACGTCCTCGACCGACTCGACCTGGCGGAAGGAGCCCAGGCTCTTGAGATCGCGCTCCGAAAGGAGCCCGACGATCCGGCGGTCGTCCTGGACGACGAGGTGCCGGATCCCGCTCCCGCGCATGCGATTGCTGGCGGCCGCGGCGGATTCGCGGGGCGAGATCGTCTCGACCCGCGTGTTCATGATGTCCTGGAGTCGCATGATCGGTGCCCTCCTTGCGGTTAGTTGCCTCGAACGGTCAGGACAGGGCACGGGGCGCCCGCGACGACTCGGGAGGCCACGCTGCCGAGGAAGAAGCGGGCCGCCCCGGACCGCCCGTGCGTCCCCAAAACGATGAGGTCCGCCCGGTAGCGCCTCGCGACCCTCAGGATCTCGTCGGAGGGAAGCCCGAGAACCAGCATCCCCTCGCAGCGGGCCCCGCTCTTTCGAGCCCGCGCCACGAGCCTCTCCAGACGCCGAGAGGCCGACTTCCGGATGGCGGCCTCCATCTCCTCGTACATTCTCGGCGTCGCATACCCATCGACGCCGATTGGGCCGACCGAGATCAGGACATGTGCGATCCAGAGCCGGGCACGGTCTTTCTGGGCGAGATCGACCGCCTGGGCAAAGGCTTTTCTCGAGGCGGTGGAAAAGTCCGTCGCATGCAGGATCCGGCGAAAGGTCGCTCCCATTTACTCCTCGATGGCAGAATCCCCCGGGGTTCTCGCCGTGCCGTGATTCAAAAGCATCATTCCGCTGCGGCGTCGATTCGTTGGAGCGCGACCGGGTGCCTCGGGCCTCCGTGTCGCAGGCGCCCGTGACGGTCCTCGGCTGGATCCTCGGAGTCACGGCGCTGGGCAGCGCCCTCGCCGTCCTCCTCGCGGGACTGTTTCTCCTCCTTCCGGGAGCGTCGCGAGACCGGTTTCTGCCAGGCCTGCTTGCCTATGCGACAGGAACGATGCTGGCCGCGGCCTTGCTGGAGCTTCTGCCGGAGGCGATCGAGCGGCAGGGCGGCGGCGCGACCTTGGGCGTCGTCGTCGGGGGCATCCTCCTCTTCTTCTTCCTCGAGCGCTTCTTGCTCTGGCGGCACTGCCACCAGCGCGATTGTGCAAAGCACGGCTCTCGCGGTCCGCTGATCCTCCTCGGGGATACCCTCCACAACTTTGCGGATGGCGCCGTAATCGCGGCCGCGTTTCTGGTCGACATCCCGCTCGGCGTCTCCACGGCGCTGGCCGTCTTCGCCCACGAGATCCCGCAGGAGCTCGGAGACTTCGCAATCCTGATGTCGGCGGGCTATTCCCGCGGCAAGGCCCTCGCGGCCAACCTCGCCTCCGCGGCCTGCGCCCTCCTCGGCGCCGCGCTCGGCGGACTCCTTCTGACGCGGCTGCGACCGGTGATACCCGTCGCGATCTCCCTGTCGGCGGCGAGCTTCCTCTACATCGGTCTGGCCGACCTGCTTCCGGCGCTCCACGGGATGCGCGATCGCCGGCGGGCTATCGTGCCGCTGTTCCTGCTCGCGGCCGGTATCGCGACGGTTCTTCTGATGTCAGGAGGCGAAGGGCATGGCCGGGAAGGGCTGGGGCTCGCCAGCCCCCAGGGGATGTGTCGCCAGCCGCGCATCGAGCGCCTCGGCGTCTGCCAGGCGGCAGAGCTCCGTGCCAGGGTTCATGCACGCGGCGGCGGCGGCGGCGACTCCGAAGCGAACGGCGTCGGCGAGCGGCCGGCCCCGGGAATGGGCGAGCACGATGCCGGCGACCAGCGAATCGCCGGCCCCGACCGTGCTGCGGACGGCGACCGCCGGTGACGCGATCCGGCCCTGCTCGCCGCCGGCCGTCAGCCAGATCGCGCCGCTCGAGCCGAGGGACACGACGAGAATCTCCGTCCGACTCTCGCGCAGGAAAGCACGCGCCCGGGAGACGAGCTCCTTCTCCCCGGCCTGCTCGCCGACCAGCTCCGAGAACTCCGCCAGGCTGGGCTTGACGAGGAAGATCCCCCGGCGCACGGCGAGCCGAAGGGGATCTCCGGATGTGTCCAGGACGAGGCGGGCGCCCTTTTCCCGGGAGAGATCCGCGAGCCGCGCGTAGAAATCCGGCGGGACGCCGCGCGGGAGGCTGCCGCTCGCGACGATGTACGCCGGCGCGGGTCGGAACCCTCGCAGGATCTCGAGGAATCGCTGCCACTCCGTGCCGGCGAGCTCCGGGCCGGGCATCACGAATCGGTACTGGCGTCCGGTCGAGGTCTCGAGCACGTTCAGGTTCGATCGGGTCCAGCCTCGGATGGCGACCGGCATCTGGTGAACAGACTCGAGATCCAGGAGGCCCTCCAGGAGCTCCCCCATCGGGCCTCCCGAGGGGTAGATCGCGAGAGCCTCGCCTCCGAGCTTGCGGATCGCCCGTGCCACGTTGATCCCGCCGCCTCCCGGCTCATGCCGAAGGGCCTGGCATCGCATCTTCCGCTCCGGGATCAGTCGGTCGATCGACGCGCTCTCGTCGACCGCCGGGTTCATCGTCAGCGTGAGGATCGACGGTGTGGTCACGAGATCTCCTGGCGGCGTCAGCCCCGCGCCGGTGCGAGGACGCCGTCGACCATGTCGGGCGGGAGCGCGGAACGGAACTCCAGAATCGTCTTGGTTCCCGTGGCCGACTCGATCTCGAGCGCTCGTTCGGCTCCGTCGGTTTCCAACTCGACCCAGGCCTGCACGGGCTTTTCGACCGGGTGCGCGATGTGGCGCTCCGGTCGCTCGCCCATGTGGATGGAGATCGATTCGCGATCCGCCTCGATCCCCTCCAGCGGGAGCTCGAGGGCCTGGATCTGGGCGCCCAGCCGGGGGGTCAGGATCCGCAGCGTGGCCAGCCAGCCCGCATGCCGGCGGCTGAACCCATCGAAGAACGCCTTCCATTCCGAGCGGGGAATCCGCCGGGTGTCGGTTTCCATACCGCCTCCTCGATCGGAGGCTAACCCCGCGCCGACTCCCGTCACTGAGGCATTCGAATCAGTTTTCGGTCCCTCTCGCGGGGAGCCCGGAATGACGCGATCGGATCAGGCGAAGCGCCGGTTGCGGTGAGAGCCTGCCCCGGAAAGGAGGCACGAAGATGCTCGGGCTGAAGAAATCGGATTTGCAGATCCAGCAGGACGTCCTTCGGGAGCTTCGGTGGGACACGCGGCTGGGGGCGACCGAAGTCGGCGTCGAGACGGACAAGGGGATCGTCACTCTGACGGGGACGGTGGATTCGTTCGCCAAGAAAGGGGCCGCCAGCGAGGCCGCCCATCGCGTCCAGGGCGTTCTCGATGTGGCCAACGACATCAACGTCCATTTCCCGGGCGTGGGAACACCCACGGACGCGGAGGTCGCGGCGGCGGTGCGCCACGCGCTCGAATGGGACGTCTTCGTGCCGCACCGGCAGATTCGGTCCACGGTGGCGGACGGCTGGGTGACCCTGGAAGGGGAAGTCCACCACATCCGACAGCGGCTCGATGCCGAGGCCGCCATCCGCAACATCACCGGAGTCAAGGGGCTCTGGAACGAGATCCGCGTGAAGGCCCCGAAGGTCGATCCGGTTCAGATCCGCAAGACGATTCACGACGCGCTCGAACGCCGCGTCGACCGCGAGGCGGACCGGATCAAGGTCGATGTGGACGACGGGACCGTGAGGTTGACGGGCCGTGTCCCCTCCTGGATGCAGAAGCAGGCCGTGCTCGGGGCCGTGGCACACGCACCCGGCGTGTCCGCCGTGACCGACGAGCTGAGGATCGACTTCTCCGCGTAGTCTCGCGCCGTGATGGAATCCGGCGGGCCGGGAGCCCGCGCTCCCGGCCCGGCATGAGAGACACTCCCGCAGAATCTCGACCGCGTGACGCGGAAAGCGTCCCCGAGTATCCGGCCCGCTACGAGACCGACGTGGTCCTGCGCAACGGGTCCACGCTCCGCCTGCGGCCCGTTCGCTTCTCGGACAAGGCCGGGCTGCTCGCCTTTCACCAGAAGCTTTCGCCGGAGTCTCTCCGATACCGCTTCTTCGGCAATCCCCGCAACGATCCGGAGGGGGCGCACCTGGCGGCCGTCGACTACGAGAACCGCTTCGCCCTGGTCGCGGAAACCCCGGAAGGAATCGTCGCCGTGGGGAGCTTCGACCGCAACCCCGTCCACGCGGATCGCGCCGAGGCGGCCTTCACGATCCTCGACCGCCTGCAAGGTCAGGGTATCGGAACGAGCCTCCTGGAGCGCCTCGCCGCGATCGCGACAGAGAAGGGGATCTCGTCGTTCGAGGCGGATGTCCTGCCGGCCAATCAACGGATGCTGGATGTCTTCCTTCACTCCGGGTTCGAGATGACCAGGAGCCTCGAGGCCGGCGTCATCCGCGTCGTGCTCTCGATTCTCCCGACGCCGCCCTTCGAGGAGAAGTCGGGCGCGCGTCACCGCCAGGCGGCCGCGGCGTCGCTGAAGCCCTTCTTCCGGCCGCGCGTCGTCGCGGTCGTCGGAGCGGGCCGGCGCCGGGGCAAGATCGGGTCCGAGATCCTGCACAACCTCCTCGCCGCTTCCTTCCGCGGGAAGATCGTGCCGGTCAACCCCGGGGCGAAATCGATCCGCTCGCTCAAGTGCTATCCGCGGGTCTCGGACATCCCGGAATCCGTGGACCTGGCGATCCTCGCGGTCCCCGCGGAGTCCGTCGGCGGGGTCGTGGACGACTGTGTCGCCGCGGGTGTCCCGGCCATCGTCGTCATCAGCGCCGGATTCTCCGAGACCGGCGAGCCGGGGCGTACCCGCGAGGCGAAGGTTCTGGAGAAGATCCGGTCGGCGGGGTTCCGCATGATCGGCCCCAACTGCATGGGTCTGGTCAACACGGATCCGAAGGTTCGGCTCAACGCGACCTTCGCGCCCGTCTATCCACCCGAGGGACGGGTGGCGATGCTCTCGCAGAGCGGGGCCCTCGGCCTCGCGATCCTCGACTACGCCCAACGCCTGAACCTCGGGATCTCGACCTTCGTGTCGGTCGGCAACAAGCCGGACGTCTCGGGCAACGACCTGATCCAGTACTGGGAGGAGGATCCCCGAACCGACGTGATCCTCCTGTACCTCGAGAGCTTCGGGAACCCGCGCAACTTCGGCCGGATCGCGAGCCGGGTCTCCCGGAAGAAGCCGATCGTCGCGGTCAAGGCAGGCCGGTCGCGGGCCGGGTCCCGCGCCGCGAGCTCGCACACCGGCGCGCTGGCCGAAAGCGACGCGGTCGTCGACGCCCTGCTCCGCCAGTCCGGCGTCATCCGGACGGGGACGCTCGAGGAGCTCTTCGACGTCGCGTCGCTGCTCGCCCATCAGCCGGTGCCGGAGGGGCCTCGCGTCGCGATCCTGACCAACGCCGGCGGGCCGGCGATCCTTGCCGCCGACGCCTGTGAAGCGCAGGGGCTGACCCTGGCCACCCTTGCGCCCGCGACGACGAAAGCCCTGCGTCGCTTTCTGCCGCCCGCCGCGAGTGTGGGGAACCCTGTCGACATGATCGCCTCCGCGACGCCGCGGGACTACGGCCGGTCGATCCGCGTGCTGCTCCAGGACCCGGACGTGGACAGCCTGCTGGTGATCTACATTCCTCCGCTGGCCTCCGATCCCGAGAAGGTGGCTCGCGCGATCGTGCGTGGAACACGCGGCTCGACGACACCCGTGATCGCGACCTTCATGAGCGCGAAAGGCGTTCCGAAGGTGCTGTCTCGAATCCCGTGCTACCCCTTCCCGGAATCCGCGGCGGTCGCCCTGGCGCGGGTCACCGCCTACGGAGAGTGGCGTCGCCGCCCGCGCGGGGCGGCCCTGCGCCCGACGGGTATTCGTTCGGATGAGGCGCGGGCGCTCGTCTTGGGGGCGATGTCGCGAGGCGGCGGATGGCTGATGCCGTCGGAGGCCCAGGAGCTTCTGAGCCTGGTCGGCATTCCGATGGCCGTGGCGCGGCCGGCGAGCCGCTGGGAAGAGGTCGAGAAGGCGGCGGAGCAGATCGGCTTTCCCGTAGCCCTCAAGGCGGTCGGGCCGACGATCCTGCACAAGACCGACGTCGGTGGCGTCCGCCTCGGAATTCCCGACATGCCCTCCCTGCGCGATGCGCACCGCGAGATGACGGCGCGCGTGGGTGACGCGATGACGGGAGTGCTCGTCCAGGAGATGGTGGCGGGCGGCGTCGAGATGATCGTGGGGGCGACGACCGATCCGGCTTTCGGTTCCCTCGTCCTGTACGGGAGCGGCGGCACGCTCGTCGAGCTGCTGGCCGACGTCTCGTTCCGCCTTCCCCCGCTGACGGAGACCGACGTCGACGACATGCTCGAGGAGGTCCGCGGCACCGCTCTCCTGCGCGGATACCGCGGCGCACCGCCGGCGGACGAGGGCGCCCTGCGCGACATCCTCGCGCGGGTCGCGGCGCTGCTGACCTTCTGTCCCGAGGTGCTCGAGCTCGATCTGAATCCGGTCCGTGTGCTCGATCGGGGCGCCCGTGCCCTGGACTGCCGAGTCCGTGTCGGCCGCCCGGCCGCGCCCGCGCGATCCCGGAGAATCTCTTACTGAATCGGCCCGGGCGCGGGGGAGCCGGAGCGATTCGCTTTCAATGCCTCGAACCAGAGGACGCTGGCGAATCCTGCCGCCATGCAGAGGAGGACTTCGGACGCCGGCAGAGGCGCGAAACGGAAGAGCTCTCGAAGTTCCGGCACCGCGAGGGTTGCGCCGAGCATCACCAGGGCGCCCCCCACGACCCAGGGCAGCGCCGCGTTGGGCGACCGGAGGGAGGTTCGGAGCCGGCTGGACCAGGAGCGGTTCGTGAGGATGAGGCCGAGATTTGAGGCGATCAAGGCGGCAAACGCCATCGCGCGAGCCGCCTCGGCTCCCCGGCCGAATTTCAGAGCGCTCGCATAGACGGCCAGCACGGCCGTGAGGGCTCCGACACCCTGCAGAAGCGCCAACGTGACGGTGCGACGGGAGAAGAGCGGCTCATCGGGGTCTCGGGGCGGGCGGCGCATCACGTCGGCCTCGGGCTCCTCGGCCTCGAAGACGAGCGAGCACGCCGGGTCGATGATCAGCTCCAGGAAGACGATGTGCAGCGGAAGCAGCGCGAGCGGCCAGCCCAGAAGGACCGGTGCGAGGGAGATCCCTGCGATCGGGACGTGGATCGCGAGGATGTAGGCCACCGCCTTGCGGACGTTGTCGAAGATCCGGCGACCCAACCGGATCGCCTCGACGATGGATGAGAAGTCGTCGTCGAGGAGTACCAGATCGGCGGCCTCACGCGCGACGTCCGTGCCTCGCTGTCCCATGGCGATTCCCATGTCGGCGGCCTTCAGGGCGGGGGCGTCGTTGACGCCGTCTCCGGTCATCGCGACGACCTGACCCGCCGCCTGGAAGGCGCGGACGAGGCGGAGCTTCTGCTCCGGAGCCACGCGAGCGAAGACGTTGGTCGAGCCGATTCGCCGGCGCAGCGTCTCCTCGTCCATCGCCTGCAGCTCCGGGCCGGTGATGATCGAGACCTCTCCGGGCGGCGCCAGGCCGGCCTGCCGCGCGATGTTGGCCGCCGTGACCGGGTAGTCGCCCGTGATCATGACGACGCGAACGCCCGCTTCGTGGCACTCCTGAATCGCCGCGGCGACTGTCGGGCGCAGGGGATCCGCCAGGCCGATCAAACCCACGAGCTCGAAGACGAGGGCGCGCGGGTCCTGTGGCGCCGCGTGAGGCGGGACACTCGAACGCGCGACGCCGAGGACGCGCAATCCGTCATCGGCCAGGCGGCGGACCTGCTCCAGGAGCCGGTTGGATTGCTCCTCAGAAAGCCGGCAGAGCTCCGCGATCGCCTCCGGCGCCCCCTTGCATGCCACGACGTCGTCCGGACGGCCCGGGGCGCGCCAGACGAACGTGGTGGCGAGAAGCGTGCGCGAGAGGGGAAATTCGGCGACCGCCTTCCAGTCGGCGTGCGTGCGCTCGAAGTCCACTGGCAGCCGGGAGCCCAGCTCGCGAATCGCTCGCTCCATCGGATCGAACGGGTCGGCGCGGCTGGAGAGGATCGCGAGCTCCACGACTTCGCGGACCGCTTCCGGAAGGGTTTTCTGATCTCGATCGAGCTCGAGGGTTCCGCGCGACGAGGAGAGCCGGCGGACCGACATCCGGTTCTGCGTCAGGGTGCCGGTCTTGTCCACGCAGAGCACCGTCGCGGCGCCCAGGCTCTCGATTGCCGGAAGGTGGCGAGTCAGAACCTGCCTGCGGGAAATCCGCCATGCCCCGATGGCGAGGAAGATCGTGAGAACGACGGGGAACTCCTCCGGCAGGAGAGCCATCGCCAGTGCCAGCCCGGCAAGCAGCCCGTCGAGCCAGCTGTCGCGCGTCACCGCGTAAACGACAGCCACGATCAGGCACAGCCCCGCGCCTACGAGGGCGACCCGGCGGACGACGCGGTCCGTCTCGTCCTGGAGGCGCGTCCTGCCCGCGAGGATCGTGTCCAGGGATCGGCCGATCCTGCCGATCTCCGTGCGCGGCCCCGTCGCCTCGACGCTCGCGACGGCGCATCCCGAGACCAGGAGCGTGCCCGAGAAAAGGCGAGATCGCCGATCCTCTTCGGGATTCTCCGTTCGGGGCGCGTCGTTCGCCGCAGTCTTGTGCACCGGCACGGATTCCCCCGTCAACAGCGATTCGTCCGCCGAGAGGTCCGACGCCTCGGCCAATCGGGAGTCCGCGGGAACGCGATCGCCCTCGGAGAGCAGGAGCAGGTCTCCGCGCACCACTTCGCGGCTCGGAATTCGCAGGCGCCGGCCCTCGCGCAGAACCAGCGCCCGGGGGCTCGCGAGGTCTCGAAGGGCCGCCAGGGCCCTGTCCGTCTTGCGGTTCTGGGAGATCGAGATCCCGATCACCACGAAGACCGAAAGCAGCAGGACGAGCGCCTCCTTCATGTCCCCGAGCAGGAGATAGATGGCCCCGGCGGCGAGCAAGAGCAGGAGCATCGGCTCGCGCACGACCTCCCAGGCGGTCCTCCAGAGGCTGCGCGTCTGCGTCGCGGCGATCTCGTTGGGGCCGTCCTCCTGGAGGCGCGCGCGCGCCTCGTCGTCCGACAGGCCACGCCGGCCGGCCCCTTCGGCTGTCCGGGATCGCCCCATGCTGGGAATTGCCGCCAATCCCGCCTTCCTCGTTCCCAAGAGTCCCCGCTGCGCCGTCCCGGCAAATGATGCAGTCGCATCAGGAGGCGACGCGCCACGCAACGCGAGACTGCCAAGCGTGGTGGCCATCGCGCATTCGATTGGGGTCGCACGGGTCATCGATGCGTGGAATTCGAGTCCTGTCTTGGCGCGCACGGTCGCCGACGCAGCGGCGCGCGAAAGGAGAACGAGATGAGCACGACTTGCGAGATCGCCGGCGGAGCGGCCCGTTCGAGGACCGTGCAGACACCGGAGACGATGACGGCCTTCGTCATGCGCGGCATCGGGAAGGTCGGGACCATGCAAAAGCGCGTTCCGGACATCGGTCCAAACGACGCCCTGATCCGGACGACGGCCGCACTGATCTGCATGTCCGATTCCCACACGGTCAGCGGCGCGATTGGCGAGCGCCACGACATGACCCTCGGCCACGAGGCCGTCGGCGTCGTGGAAAGGGTCGGCGAATGCGTCCAGGGCCTCCTCCCCGGTCAGCGCGTGACCGTCGGCGCCATCACGCCATGCTGGCGATGCGACAACTGCCAGCGCGGGTTTCCCTCCCAGTGCCGTCAGGCGCTGGGTGGCTGGAAGTTCGCCAACATCAAGGATGGCAACCTCGCCGAGTACTTCCACGTCAACGACGCCGAGGCCAATCTGGCCCCGATCCCCGACGAGATCCCGGACGAGGCCGCCGTCTACACCTGCGACATGATGAGCACGGGCCTGATGGCCGCGGAGAACGCGGCCATTCCGGTCGGCGGAACCGTCGCGGTCTTCGGCGCCGGGCCCATCGGCCTCATGGCCATCGTCGGCGCGCGCCTGCTCGGCGCCGGGCTCGTCATCGCCATCGAGAGCGTGCCCAAGCGCCAGGAGCTGGCGCACTTCTACGGAGCGGACGCGATCGTCGACTTTTCACGCTTCGATCCGATCGCCGAGATCCTGCGGTGGACATCGGGCCAGGGTGTGGATTCCGCCATCGAGGCGCTCGGCAGCCCCGACACCTTCGCCAACTGCATCCGGGCGACTCGGCCCGGAGGGACCATCTCCAACGCGGGCTTCCACGGGCACGGCGACATCGTTCCGATCCCGCGGCGGGAGTGGGGTGTGGGGATGGCGGACAAGACGATCCGAACGGGTCTTTGTCCCGGAGGGCGCGAGCGCATGGAGCGGCTCCTGCGGCTGATCCGACTCGGGCGGATCGACCCCACCCGTCTGACGACGCATCGCTTCTCCTTCGCGCACATCGAGGAGGCCTTCGAGATGATGTCCAGGAAATCGGACGGCATCCTCAAGCCCCTCATCCTCTTCTGACGGCGAATCTCGGGAAGCTCTCCATGGGCATGCTCGAAGGGTCCGGACGCCCCAAGGTTCCATCTTCCTCTCGGCCAACGACGAGGCGTATGCTGGCGGCGTCGGCGATCTCAAGGGCCTCGTCACGCTATTAGGAGGAGAACCATGAACGTGTCCCGCTCCCGAGTCGGCCTCGCCGCGGCCGCCACGCTCTGGGCCGCCTGCATGCTGCTCGCACCGTCGCCGACGTCGGCCACTCTGGACATGCAAAAAGAAGCGAAGGCCAAGGGCTTCCCGGCGACCAACTGCATGTACTGCCACAACGAGAAGCTCCCGAAAAAGGAGGCGGTCACTCACAATGACCGAGGCACGTGGCTCGTCGCCGAGAAGGCCAAGCGCAAGGCGGAGAAGGTCGACGTCGCCTGGCTCAAGGACTACCCGGGCGACAAGAAGTGAAGCGGCTCGCGGCCGCTCTGCCGCTCTTCTTCGCCGCGGCCGCGGGCGGTGAAGGCGGAATCGCCGCGGGTGCCCTTGTCGTTGTCGGCGATGAGGATCTTCTCAGCGGCCAATAGACCGGGGTGAGCTCGCTGTGCGGGACGACTCTCGTCGGGGCGCTGGAATGAAGCTCGCGTTCAGCGCGATCATCCTGTGCCTCGTGGCCGCGCCCGCCTCGGGTGGACCCCAGGCCCCGGCTTCCCCCACGGATGAAGACTGCCTGACCTGTCACGCGGATCCCGACGCGAAGAGAGCCAACGGCACCTCCGTCCTCGTCGCGAAGGAGAAACTCGCCTCCTCGGTCCACGGGCAGGCCGGCCTCTCCTGCGTGGATTGCCACGCCGACCTGGCGAAGGTGAGCGACTTTCCTCATGCCGAGAGGCTCGAGCCCGCACAGTGCGCCAGCTGTCACGATGCCGCCGCCGCGGAATACGCCAAAGGGGTTCACGCCCGCGCCATAAGCGAGGGTCGGCAGCTCGCGGCGCGCTGTGGAGACTGCCACGGCGCACACGACATCCTCCCCTCCAAGGACCCCGCCTCACGCACGCACCATCTCAACCTGCCTTCGACCTGCGAGCGTTGCCATGGCGACCCGGAAGTGATCCGCAAGTCCGCAATCGCCGTGGGGGACGTGGGGCGGCTCTTCGAGGACAGCATCCACGGCAAGGCGCTTCGAGAGAGCGGCTTGATCGTGGCGCCCAACTGCGCGACGTGCCACGAGGCCCACGCGATTCTGCCCAACGAGAACCCCGCATCCAAGGTGGCGCGCGGCAACGTCAGCGCGACCTGCGGAAGCTGCCACGAGGGGGTCGAACGGCTCTATGCCGCAGGCGTCCATGGCTCGGGGTTCCGCTCCGGTAACCGAAAGGCGCCGGTCTGCACCGACTGCCACACCGCGCACCGCATACAGGACCCGGATGTGGAGGCCTGGCGACTCGAAGTCCTGACGGAATGCGGGAGCTGCCACGAGGAATCGCTTCGAACCTACCGGGACAACTACCACGGGCAGGTCACGGCGCTGGGTTTCGCCCGCATGGCGACGTGCTCCGATTGCCACCGGCCGCACGACATCTTCCCCGCGTCCGATCCGCGCTCGACGGTCTCGAAGGCCAGGCGCGTCGAGACATGTCAGAAGTGCCACGCACGGGCGAACGCCAATTTCGCGGGCTACGACCCGCACGCCGACCCGGAAGACCGTTCGCGCAACCCGCTTCTCCATTCCGTCGGCCTCATGATGAAGGGACTTCTCGGGGGGGTCTTCCTGTTCTTCGGGCTGCACACGGTGTTGTGGTTTCCGCGGTCCTGGAAGGCCCGCCGGCAGACCCCCGATCGCGAGACGCCTCCCGAATCCCCGTCCGAGAAGGACGAAGGACAATGAGCGGCGCGCGTCCCGGCGCAAGCGGCAGGTACCTTCGCCGGTTCGACGCGTTCGACCGCTTCCTGCACGCGCTCTTGATGGTCTCGTTCCTGGGACTGTCGCTGACCGGTCTTCCTCTCCTCTTCGCCGAGGACGCCTGGGCGGCCCGCCTGGCCCGCGCCCTCGGCGGTCCGCACACGGCCGGGCTTCTCCATCGCGTCTTCGCGTTCGGCCTGCTGCTCTGTTTCGCCCTTCACCTCGGCCGGGTCGTGGGCCGTCTCGCGCGGCGAGATTGGGGGATTCTCTGGGGACCCCACTCGATGGTTCCGCGCCCGAAGGACTTCACCGACTTCGTCGGGCACGTCCGCTGGTTCCTGGGCCGCGGGCCGCGCCCCGCCTTCGATCGTTGGACGTACTGGGAGAAGTTCGACTACTGGGCGGTCTTCTGGGGCATGGGCATCATCGGCGGCTCCGGTCTCGTGCTGTGGTTTCCGGAATTGTTCGCCACCTTCCTGCCCGGCTGGGCCTTCAACGTCGCGCTTCTGATCCACGGGGAAGAGGCGTTGCTCGCCGTGGGCTTCATCTTCACGATCCACTTCTTCAACGGACATCTCCGGCCCGAGAAGTTCCCGATGGACACTGTGATCTTCACCGGCGTTCTTCCGGAAGACGAGCTCCGGCACGAGCGGCCCATGGAGTATGAGCGCCTCCGAGAGAGCGGCGGACTCGAACTCCTCGCCGCGGCACCCCCCAGCCGGGCAACGCGGAAGTGGAGCGTGATGATCGGAGCTCTGGCGGTTCTCCTTGGCCTCGTTCTGGTCGGCTTCACGATCTACGCCGCGCTGAACTAGACTCCGGAGTCTTCCGATGCCGAGTACAGAACGTCACGGGTTCGGCCTCTGGTTGCGGCCGATCTTCTTTCTCGGACAGAACCCGATCAGCCTGACGGGAGCCGTCCTCACGACGAGCGCCGCCTGGACGCTGATCTTCTTCTGGGCCTACGAGATCCTGAAGGGGGGGGCGATCCACCCCTATACCGGCATCGTGTTCTTCCTGATCCTGCCGGCCGTTTTCGTCCTCGGGCTATTGCTGATGCCCATCGGAGCCCTCCTGCGGCGGCGGCGCCTGCGCCGGGAGGGCAAGCTCGTCAAGCCTTATCCCGCCGTGGACTTCCACCGCCCCCTGCTCCGCCGCACCCTCGTGCTGATCGTGCTGGCGACGATGGCCAACTTCGCGATCATGGGCATGGCGAGCTACAAAGGGGTCGAGCACATGGACTCGGTGGAGTTCTGCGGAAAAACGTGCCACACGGTGATGGCGCCGGAGTTCGCCGC